>NZ_JAPJZK010000001.1:5543228-5843288 GCF_026309355.1 Spartinivicinus marinus | reverse complement strand
ACGGGCCTCAGTTATGAGCATAGGAAGTCATGGATAGTTGACCGGATAGCAGTATTATCGGAGGTATTCGCAATTGATGTTTGTGCTTATGCAGTGATGAGCAATCATTTTCATGTGGTGGTGCGAGTCGATGCTGATAGTGCACTGCAGTGGTCGGATAAAACGGTGGCGAAGCGTTGGTGTAGTTTATTTAAAGGTAATTTGTTAGTTAGTCGCTGGTTATCCACCAAGACAAAACCTTTGCACGAGGCGGAACTAAAAGTTGTTAAGGAGATTGTAGCTGAATGGCGTGAGCGATTAATGAATATTAGCTGGTTTATACCCCTAGGGCACAAGTGCGTTGCTTAAACGAACATATCGCCCGCTTAGCCAATAAAGATGACATTTGTAAAGGTCGCTTTTATAAACACCATCATTGGTGTTTACCCCTATGGGGCCAGCTAAAGCTGTTCTAATTTATTCCCGATGAATTAGTGGGAGGGGCGCTTTAAAAGTCAGGCATTATTAGATGAGGCGGCTATTTTAACCTGTATGGCCTATGTGGATTTAAATCCCATCCGTGCTAAATTAGCAACTCACTAGTTTTTGCGTCCTGAAAAACTAGTATACATTACTTCCCTGTAAATAACCCCTGAACAGTCTGACTATACATCCATACAAACCCGCCTTGAACAACGTGCTGAGGTGAATGCAACAAAACAAAATAATTCGAATAAAAATAATTTGAAACAGAGTGCTACTCCATCAACAACAAAAAAAGGGCAGCAATCAACAAGTAAAACAACTATAGCAGAGTCTGAATATAAAATTCCAAGTTTGTTACCATTTACGGGGAATGAAAAGCCTGACTGTTGCTCAACCGCGCGGGGGATACCTTTTAATGAGGTAGATTACTTTACCCTGGTTGACTACACTGGCCGCGCCATACGACAGGATAAAGGTGGCCATATTCCCAATCATCTATTGCCTATTTTAGAGCGACTTAGTATTAACCCTGATGAATGGCTCCCCACTGTTCAACACTTTGGTCGCCGCTTTGCTCGTTGTGCGGGCGCTATTGATCGAATACGCCACTGGTGTCAACAACAAGGGAACACCTGGGGACGGGGTATTGGCACCAGTAAGCGGTTTTACACACAACCCGTTCTATAATCCTATGCACAAACCGTTAATTACCAGTGTTCGTGCCTAATTAGGCATAGTGCTTGCTGACTAATAGGCACTAATAAACCATAACCTTAGCCAAATAGATTGCCTTTTCATAGCGTAACAAAATAATCCAAACCTTAAATTATAAACTACATTTAGTCTGACTCTTTACCAATTCATTATTCGCTTGTCACAACTCCCTTGATTTAACCAAAAAAACAGAGACGGAAACTCGTAGGCCTCCCTATGCCCAATCAATCCCCTTTTAAGGTAGCCATTGAACGCAGTGGCTTGCGCCAAACTGATCGTATAAAAACAGCGTTAAACCCAACGACGGTCGCTATTGAAGAGCGGTCTATGAAGGATTGGTTGGGTTTTTTAAATGCATTTGCCAGCCAATTGCCATTTATAAATCAACAAAATAACCAAACAGGTCATTGGGAAAAATTATTTAGCCTGCCTGCCGAAAAGTTATTAAATTATTTTAATGACCCTGAAGCATTCTTAAGTGGCGCTGATGTTGATCATAATACACAGGAAGCGATGGCAAGTTTTCAAAACCCTGCGTTAGTTTTATTATTAACGTTTTTACATTTATTAAAACAGCCAAAACAAGATTTAGCCGCCATTACTCAACGGCATTTTGATTTTTATTATCGACAGGTGTTGCAGTTGAGCAAGCAACCAGGGGTGGCTGATAAAGTGCATGTGGCATTGGGGTTAAATGACGGTTATCAAGAACAGGCCTTAACGAAAGGCACTTTATTTTTGGCCGGGCAAAAAACCGATGGTTCGCCGCTGCATTATCAATTAATCGATAATACCAATGTTAACCAAGGCAAATTAATGGCCGTGCGCACCCTGCGGCGATACGACAAGTATTTTACGTTAAATGAAATGCGCCGCCATTATCAGCAGGGATTTGTTAAAGTATTACACTGGGTTTTAGGGCAGTATTACCAAGGGGATGAGTTCCCCCCATACCCGACAGGGAAGTTTTGGGATGAAAGTGTGTCGGTGGATTTTTTACTGGAATTACATGAGCAGTATGCCCCTACCCGTGATGGTAAGCCTATTTCCAGTGAAGCAACCCATTATATTCACGATCAGTTGTATTTTAGCCAGGTAGCTGATTTTTTTGCCTGCATGGAATTACTCCGCCGGCAACGGGCCCAGCAGGATTTACCCAGTGAGGAAGAGTGGGCTGCTGGTTGTGCGCTGCTAGAGCAGGTTTGGCTAAACAAACAACAGCAACAAACCATGGTGGGCTACCATCGGGAGCGGGAATCGGGCGGGCTAATGGCCATGTTTCGTCGGGCTTTAGGTCAGCCTAACCCAGGTGATCCACTGCCTGCATTGCCTGGTAATCGCGATAGTTTCGATTCGTTGTATTTAGATTTACTGCAATTACCGGCAACTCACGATCAGTATCTGTTGGCCAGCCGTTATGTGGAACAAGCCCTGGGCATGGGCGTGGATGATTTTATTGCCATTATGGTAGTGAAACAGGCGGATGACTTTGGTACTGCTACCCCAGATCAATGGCAGTCGGTGTATGCCAAGTTAGAGCAAGCGGCACAAACCAGTAGCCAACAAGCCTATACACCGGCCGGGTTTACGGATACCCGCTGTTTGCACCCACAACGCATTGAAACCCCAGAAGGCGGCGGGCAATTATCGGCATTTGCCAGTGTTGGGTTGAGTCAAGATCACCCTAGCCTGACTGCGATTACTGATCCCAGCGCTTTTTATGCCCCTGGGGTTGCTATTAGCTCACCTTTGCTGCAGTTAGAGTCTGGGGTGCGAACCATCGAGCTGACCTTAGCCTGTAAAAGTAAGGGCTTCCCATTAGAGGATTTACAGCAGCTAAACCAGCGCAATCAGTTGCCTTTTGATATTCGCTTAAGTGGGTCAGATGAGTGGCAAGGGTTAGTCGCTAGGGGGGGTAATGCTAATGCCCGGGTTGAGGTAGACCAACTAGGGGATGAACTGATCAAACGCTATGGCAGTGATCGCCTATGGCTGCTAGTTACTTTGCTAGGTGCCAGAGTTAAAAAATACGATGTATTGATATTGGACACTGGCCACCAGCACTATTGGGGTATTTGGCAAGTGATGGCCACAGCGGATGTAGCCTCAACCCAATCCACTGCAGCAAAAGGGGTAACCCAACGCCAGCAGGCCGTGAAATTAAGTTTTCAGGGGCGGCTAGATAACCAGTGGTATAGCGGGCGGCTGCGGATTGATAACAATGCCCAACCACCCGCTTCACTACGGCTGGTGGATGTAGCCAGTAACGATTTAACTCGGGCTACATTGGATGTGGCCAAACAAGAAGTGGTGTTTAGCCAAGGGGCCGACCAGCGTTTTGAAGACAGTGATGTAGGGGAGTTTATTGTTTGGGATGGTGGCCAATTGCTGGTGATTGAATCGGTGGTTAATGGTAAAGCGCAGGT
The DNA here is from genome assembly GCF_026309355.1 of Spartinivicinus marinus. Classification (NCBI taxonomy): domain Bacteria; kingdom Pseudomonadati; phylum Pseudomonadota; class Gammaproteobacteria; order Oceanospirillales; family Zooshikellaceae; genus Spartinivicinus; species Spartinivicinus marinus. The sequence goes on along the minus strand of NZ_JAPJZK010000001.1, from coordinate 5,839,683 downwards.
TGTGACTATAGGTGATGCGCCTTTATTAGAAGAAAGATTTTGGTTTCAACAATACCCAGGGCTAACTTGGCAGCAGAGCCAGTCATTGGCAGGGAATTACTCAATCTCCGGCGCTGAATTTGCTCCAGATGACAGTAAAACCGAGGCATTTACAGCGGCTGATGAAGACCGTCTATTGCAGTTTAACGATGGCTTGGTGCTGCTAATTAATCGGCTAGTGCCGAATGATGAGCACGACCCTTCTAATAATGGTGCAGGCAATAATTCAGGCAACAGTAATTCAAATATCGCCGAGCAACGGTTTGCAACGGCCCGCACCAAAACCTTAACCCATCGTCTGCCAGCCCCCTTAGCTTTTGGTGAGCCAGTACCTTTGGAGGTAGAAAAAAAAGCGGCTTACCCTGGGCTACGGTTCACCTTGGTGTTACCTAAGTCAGCCCAGGCGGTGATGGCACCTGGCCCTGACTTTAAAATGGCGGGGCTGGCAAAAGGGTTACCCGTGCTTGAAGTTCGTCTAAAAAATGAGGTGGCATCGAATATGGCTGGGCCACAGGTGGATATCCCTTATGAGTTCTTCCGCCAGGTTCGACTGCATAAAGCCAGCTTAAAAGTAACCGTGGCGGATATTCAGCATTTACGGGTAAAAACTGATATCGCATTAATGGACCCAGCCAGCCCTTTTGAGCCATTTGGTTTTACGCCAGTGGTAGGGGCCAATTGTTATTTTGGTTGTAATGAGTTGTCGCAGAAAAAACTGGATAGCTTATCGCTTACTTTCCATTGGGCAGGGCTGCCAGCAAGCTTTGAGCAGCATTACCAGACTTATACAGAAGCGGGTTTATTAGGCCTGCCCACTAAAGTAGATGAAGACAGTTTTACGGTGCAGTTAAGCCAATACAGCAATAATAGTTGGTTAGCAATAGATAGCCCCAAGCCTTTGTTTAAAGCAGATCGCCAAGGTGTAAAACAGGTGGCGTATTTGCAAGGGTTTAATCGCACTGGTTATTATCACTTATTAGATGGGGAATCCAGTGAGTTAGTGGACCCGTTAGATTTTCGTCGCTATTTTCGGTTGCAATTACAGGGACCTGACTTTTTTCATCATTATTATCCTTCACTCACCAGTATGGTGGCGGCTAAGAATAGCCAGCAAGGTACTACCACGGTGGTATACCCTCCTTATACGCCTAAGTTGAGTCGGTTTTCAGTAGGCTATACGGCCTCTGCCGTGATTGACCCGTATGCTGATCATTATGCCAACGATGTCCATCAGTTAGTGCATTTATACCCCTTTGGTAGTTTGGATATTGTGCATACTTTAAATCAAGAAGCTCGCCTATTAGGCAGTTATTTATTACCCAAACTAGTGGATGAAGGCAGTTTATATTTGGGCCTTAGCGGCACTAAACCTGGGCAAACGCTGAATTTATGGTTGCAAACGGTGAATGGCACAGGCCGGTTTGGTTTGGGCGCGCCCACTTTGCGAATAGCCTGTCGAACCTTGCAAGGGTGGCAAGCATTATCAGCAGAGGAGTTTTTGGGGGATGCCACCCAAGGGTTAACCCAGCCGGGGCTGATTCGGCTGCGGTTGCCGTTAGCAGCCAGTGCAGAAGGGCCATTAATGGATGAAGGTTTATATTGGTTAAAAATCAGTGTTACTGATCGAGCCGATGCGGCCAGCTGGCTTGAGGCTATTTATGCTCAAGGGGCTTTGTTGGTTGCTGTAGATAAACCCGAGAGTATTAACCCGGTTTTAGGAGCTGACTCGATTACCAATTTAGTATCGCCATTGGGGAGTATTGCTGAAATAAAACAGCCTTATCCATCTTTTGGGGGACGCTCCCCCGAAGTGGATGAAGCCTTTGCCACCCGAGTCAGTGAGCGGCTAGGGCATCGGCAACGGGCCGCGATGTTGAGGGATTATGAGCAACTGGTGCTGCAGCAATTTCCCGATATTATATACGCCAAGTGTCTTGGTTATGATGAGCAACGGGCGAATAACCAATTGGATGAAAATAATCAAGGGGAAGTGCGGGTAATGGTGTTGCCGGATGTGACCCACCTTGCCCCTGATGTGCCGTTAGAACCCCAAGTGAGTCAAGTGACTTTAAATAGCATTCAACAGTATTTACAACCGTTAACCTCACCTTTTGCGCGGTTACAAGTGGTTAACCCAACGTTTGAACAAGTGTTATTCCGCTTAGCCGTACGATTTTACGACATGAGCAGTGCAGGTTATTACCGGCGCCAATTAAATCGTGCCATTCAACAATTTTTATCCCCTTGGGGTTATCAATTAGCAGAACGGCCAACAGTGGGGGGCATCATTTATCGGTCGGCATTAATTTATTATTTAGAGGGATTAGAATATGTAGACTATGTGGCTGTGGTTGATGTGTATTTGCAAAACCCGGGGGCGAGTGATCATGAATTAAATTATGGCTATATACCGGATGGTATTGTTCGCGTGCGGGTGCCAGATGGTGTTATTTCATCAGCACCTAATCATATTATTGATACGATCACGACGGCTGTTTTTCAAGCAGAAGATTTTCAGGGTATTGGGCATATGATTGTTGGGTTAGACTTCCAAGTTATTGCACCTGAATATTAACTACTATTTTCCCAAGCTTTGAAATTATTTATGCGAAATGTATGAAATAGTAGGGTATGTCTTCCACCGCTCTTGAAGGGCCATCCATGCCCCATCAAGAGCTAAAGTGACATCCATGTCACAGTTACAGAATACCCCACTACTTCTTACTACAAGTCTGGAACTCCACTAAACTTTATATAAGATTTTATCTGCTGTTTTTAATTTAAAAATCACTTTTAGCTTCTCTATTGTTTATATAATAATTCACAGACTGGAAACTCAAAGCGAATGGCTTTTAGGCGCGGCCGTCGAATGACGAATCCCCATGAGCTTATTGAAATAAGTGATTGGGGTGAGGAATGAAAACAACAAAGCATAAAAGTTATTCGAGAAGAGTATAGAGTATTTAATAATGAAGGAACCCCTAATAATTAAGGATGAACCATTGCCGCCGAGCAGTAATTTGCAATGGTTACATAATGAAGGTATTAAAACCCTTGCTAAGTTAGCGCCCGATACCTGGACGGATCATAATACGAGTGATCCCGGTATTATGCTGTTAGAACAGCTATGTTTTGCTATTACTGAGTTAGGGTTAACATTGTCTTTTCCTATTGAGGATTTATTGGCGGTTAACCAAAAACTCGATAGTTTACAAACCAAACCCAAAAAACAATTTTTTACTGCTAATGAAATTTTAACCTCATCGCCTATCTCTCGTTTGGATTTACGACGGGTGTTGCTTGATCTTGAGGGTGTCAATAATGCTTGGTTAGAGCCAATTGGTCAAACGCAGCCCATCATGTTTTGGTTGCCTCATTTACAGCGCCGTAGTTGGGTGTCGCAACGGGGTGCTAAGCCCATTAATTTACATGGTTTATATCGTGTTATTTTAGAGCCAAAAGATACCACTGTTGATGTGGCTGCCTTAAAAAAACAGGCGATAGCAGTATTAAATGCTAATCGTAATTTAGCTGAAGCCTTTGTTGAGATTATTAGTTTACCGGTAGAAACGCTGAGGTTGCGGGCAGCGGTTGACTTGGCAGAAACGGCTGTGCCTGAACAGGTATTGGCTGAATGTTATTGGCAAATACAACAGTATTTATTGCCATCCCCCCACCATCAATCATTACCGACGTTACAGGCTCAACAGCTTGCACCTGATCAAACCCATCAGGGTCCTATTCTACATAAAGGTTTTATGCTTGCTGAGCAACTGTTGCTTACCGAAAGACGGCAGGATGTACGTACATCAGATTTAATAAAAATAATGATGGAGCAAGGTGGGGTCAATACAATTCGTCAATTGATGGTGACGTTACATGATTATCCATCAGAAAAAGACTGGGAACCCTGGAGTATTCTACTTTCTTCAGGGCGCTCTACCCATTTAATTCCCATAGCAGAATTAATTGACCGGCAAGAGCTAACTTTTTATAAGCGAGGCAATTTACTCAAACTAGATAAACAAAAAGTGCTGGATTATTATGCAACAGTTGTTGCTAAACACCAGCCAGAAAAAGCGGTTTATAGCGATTTACCGATTCCCTATGGGGATAGCCTGGTTTGGCAGGATTACCGTTCAATTCAACATGATTTACCCAGTATTTTTAAATTGGGCAAAGAGCCATTACTGGATCATTCTAATCCAACCCAATTGGCACAACGTAGTCAATTACAAGCTTATTTATGGTTATTTGAGCAAGTGCTGGCTATTTATGGTGAGCAAACAGCTAATGCAGCGAATCAGCTTGCGGTTGAGCCGAATACAGCAAATCCAGTAAAATTAGTCACTATACCAGGGCGTGAATTTTCGGTTGATACAGCAAAACTTGAAGCAAAAATTATCGCAAGTCAACAGGGTGAATATAACGGCAAAAAGGGCCGGCTATTAAGCCATTTATTGGCCAGGTTAGGGGAGCAATTTCCCGATGCCACTTCTTTGCAATTGACTGAAGAAATCTATTGGGAAAAACAACAAAATTATCTAACTGCCTGCGCGCACTTGGTAAGTAAGCGGTGTCAGGCCATTAATTTACAACAACCCAATAGTTCAACCAATAATGGGCTAGGGGCTGTTAAACGATTAAGTGCATTATTGGCATTAGATGAGCAAAACGGTGAGACGCTTACTGTTGTTGAGCCTATATTGCTGCGACCCGCTGGCTTTCCCATTCAGTCCATTGAAGCACAAGGTCAGGACTTGTTGTGTGTTTCAAAAAAACACCAGCTTAATAACCATGCTTCAGTTGAATTAGTCAATGCCATGGGGTTACAAGGCAAGTACCCTATAAAAAAAGTTAATGATGATAGTTTTATTATAAATGACCTGTCATTAGGGGCACGATGGCAGCCTGTGTCACGTCAAGTGATTGAGCAGTTTAGCCAAACGGCGCTGGGCACTACAGCTTGCTTTTCACCTGCCCACGGTTTGAAAAATAATCAATTAATACAGCTAATGATTGCTAATGAAGCGTTTGGCCGTTGGCGAGTCAATAAGATTGATGAAGATAATTTTACGTTGGCTCGTCCGTTTCAGCCTAAGTTTGCATCACTAAGGGGTGAATGGCGTCGTATTACTGAAGGTGCAATTATTAACCCAATTAATAAAGTCAAGCTGAGTGATACCGTTTGGGGGCTACGTTGTTTTAGCAAACAGCATGGGCTGAGTGAGCAGGATGCGATTGATGTATCGTTAACCTTATTGGTTAATGATACACCTGGTGATGTTATTCAGCAGAATAAAGTGGTCGTTGTTAAAGTAGTGGATGAGCATAATTTTGATATTCCCCTATTAACTGGTTTACCAATAACAGCCGATGACAATATAGTTAACATTAGTCAAGGCCATTGGCAGCATTCTGCAAAACTACCTATTACCAAGCTGGAACAAGTAGAGAATGCTGGGCCACAGCAAGATCAGCAAGCGTTACGCTGTTTTGTTCAAGGGCATGGGCTAAATGCTAACGATCGTATCGAGCTGTTTATTGGCGGGCAATTTTTAGGCGTGAACCAAGTGATTGGGAGTGAGGCGTCAGGTAATACGGCATATATAGATATTCAGCGTGAGTTCACTGTGCGCTGGCAACCTATTCAGCAGTTAACCCAAATTGGCTATAATAAAACTAAGATTACCTTGATAGAAAAGGCTCAACATGAATTAGCACCCAATGATTGGGTGGAGTTATTAACGCAGGATAAACCACCTTATTTGTCGTATGGGTATTTTCCTATTACACCGATACCTGAAGATAAACAATCTTTTTATATACCAAAACTATCAGCAATTAAGACAACTGAAAATAACCAGCAACCGACCCTGTGGTGGCGAAGGGTACTTCCATTAAAAGGGTTTTATCCTAAGCAGGAAGTAACAGCCAATAATACTATAAATAATTTAACTATATTATTCGTACCTCAGCGGCCTAGCAGGGAAATGAATCAAATTGAAATATTCATGGCCAGCGAAAGTGTAGGTTTTAGAGCTTTTGCCGGGGATAAGTTTGATAATAAAACCTTGCAATTAAATAATCAGCTCAATTTAGCCGCCAGCTGGGAAATATTTAGAGATAATGAGGTGTCTAGCCCAAATACTCCATTTGAAATAAAAGGATTTTGGCAAGGGGAGGGTTTTACAGTATGCCTGTCAGATCGTATTAAAACCGCGGTGAACCCCAGTGGTGAGTTAGTGACCCCAGGCGATGTTATTAAAGTAAGTCAGCAGGGTGCACCGCTTGGGCTTTATACCGTTACCCCTGTAAGCAAAGATAAATTACCCGATTATGTGTTAAGTGCTTTAGATCAGCAGCAGGAGCTATTGAGTTATTTTCAGTTGGATCGCCCCGTAGATTTTAGAATGCATTGGCGTGATGTGAATGATTTGATAAATAAGAGCAGTTATTTTCCCCGAGCTGGTGTGCATTTTTTTGCTTCCCCTGGCCATGGTTTAACTAAAGGGGAGTGGGTAGCAATTAGTGATCGTGCGAGTAATATTATTTCCGATGTTCAACAGGACACCGATAATCAAGGGGTTTATCATGTGACTGAAATTGAGTTAAAAACAGAGGGGAATAGTCAATACTCGGATAGCTTTGGGGTAGAGCTTATTACAGGACGCTGGGGACGATATGGCAATGTAAGTGGTTTTGAAGGGACTAAAATAGATTCAAATGATAACTTTCAGTATACCCTCTGTTTAGCTGACAAACACAGTTTATTTAAAGGCGATAGAGTACACCTTTTTGATAATACAGCTATCACCGGTGATTATGAAGTCATTGGTTTAACAGCCAAAGGTTTTATTATTGATCGTGAATACAGCGGCTTAAGGCTAACATCCCCAGCGGCAAAATGGGCCGAAATAAAACACCTAGCTAAAATAAGGAAAAATGGCTCGGGTGGGATAACTTGCCAAGCTAGAAATCATCAATTAACCGTAGGTGAAGCTATTGTTATCTATGATTTGGGTGGGAAAACCCAGTTTATGGATGGTGAGTACGCTTTTTATACAGTAATGAATGCCCAAACCAGTCAATTTAACATTGATAAATCACTTTATGCTATTCGTTCTTATCAACCTGATACAGCTGATCCTTTTTCGATGCGCGTAGTTTGGGTATTTCCTGCAGAAAAAGGTCGTTTTCAAACCAGTGAATTCCGTCAATTTGTTCAACAACTAATACGACAGGAAACTCCTGCTCATTTAGCTGCGCAATGTTTGTGGTTGGATCAAGCAGGATTAACTCTTTTTAATGCAGCATACCAACAATGGCTAGATGGCCTTACAAACACAGCTATATCAGTAACTGAAGTGGAACGAAGGAAAGCTAAGCTGTTTGAGATGGTTACTTACATTTAAAGGCACATTTTAGATAGTGTGAAATTAAAAAAGGAATTCTAAATGGCTATGTTAGATAATACTAATCGCTTGACTGAAGCGCCGTTAGGTCAGGTGTTAAAAAGTGCTATTGATGGTATTGCTGAAGCGTATCAAAAACAATTACCGACAGAAAATAATACTCAACATAAATTTTCGTTAGAACAAGCTGAAATAGACCTGGCAGTTGCTTTATCTATACAAGAGCTAGCAGATACAGGAATGTCAAACCCTGATAAGACAGATATTCAGCTATTGGCGGCTCCCCTTAACCCTGATATTTGCCAGCAATATGGTTGTAGCCCAGGTGCGACCAGTCGTATTACGGCAAATTATCAGAAAACAACTTTATCAGGTGAAGAAGTTAATCAATATAAGCAACGTACTCAAAATGAGGTTAAGCAATGGCATGATATGATTCGGGATTTTGCTGCAAACAACAATGCCAGTGAATTAACGATAGCGATGTTACAAGGACTATCAATCAAAAATTTACAGGCTAATTGGTTGGAATATTATCAGCAAACTATAGCAGGGGTAACACCGGCTAATGTGGACACCCTTGAAGGCATTCAACAATTAATCGATAAAACCAATGCCAGACGACAGTTAATTCGTTTTCATCAGCTAGGGGTAGCGAACGGATTACGTTTAGCCATGTTAACCACGGCAGGGGTTAAACATTGTTCTGAGCAAAATCTAGCTGCTTACCAGCACTTAGTCGAAACGAGTAGCGAGTTGGATAATATCAATGACGGTGAGCTGTTTGTTAATAAGCTGCAAGCACTAGTGCTAAAGCGTAATTTTACTATTATACAGCAATTTGAGGCTGAATTTATTGGTAAAAATGCCACCAAACTTACTGCAAGCCAGTTAACAAACAGTGGTATTTTACGGGTTGTTGAAGTTAATTTACTAACTTACCGCATCAGTATTAGCCAAGATCGTCGTTGGGCTGATGATGAGCCTACTGCTCTGCAAAAATTGCAAAACAGAATTGATCGTATTAATTTAAGTATGTTGCGTGAAGCCAGCTTTTATTCACAAAACAGTGGGCAAGAAAGTTTATCTGTGCCTCAACTGGTCAGTACTCAGTTAGAGCGGCTTATTAATGACTTTATCCCCTTTTACAACAATATCCTGAATGAATCGAGCGCTGGCACTGGAGCATATCAACCAAAATCTAAACTATTAATTGAAAAGTTGAAGAATTATCGGGTTTTATTGGCTGGGGATAAGATTGCAGAATATTTTTCAGGTATTGGACAAATGCCCTTAACCCCTCCTATTGAGTTACAACACTTGGTAGATGCATTAAATGGTGAGCTAATTACCACCCAATCGGAAGTAACAATAGCGCAGCTTCAGCAGGCAGGTATCGCTGATGAGTTGTTGATATCGACTTATTTACCGTTTTATCAACAGGCTCTAAATCAAGCATCAGTTTTATTTAACGAGATAATGAGTGATAACACCGTTGAACGGTTTGGCTTATTAATCAGTAGAGAAAATCGATTGGCTGAATTAAGGCAAGCCCGTTCAGAAGGTGATAGGGAGCGCTTACAAGTGTTGCTATTGGCCTTATCTGAGGAACAATTACACTTACCTGCCCAACTATGCTTGCAAAGATTAGAAAAGTTAAATGACCTGCCATTAGCAATTTATCATGAAGTTATTTTCGCTTTTCAGGCTGGCTTTCCTGCTCGCTTAACTGATTTACAAAACTTAGTAGACCGAACGAATGCACTGATTATTGATGGAGCCAAATTAAGTGGTTATTTAGAAACATTGACGGACTATCAAGATACAGCAATTCAAAATTATTGGCAGGCATTATTAGCGAAACCACAGGGACAATTGACCTTGCTTCAAACCTTAGTTAATCAAGTCAATGCATTGAATAACCTGGCAACCATGTGGCGTGCTGGTCGGTTAACGGAGTTGACCATGTTATTACTGCATGAAACCGGTGTTGAAGCACTCAACACTGATCGTCTAGAGCAATATCGCTTTACCTTTGAAAAGTCTGCCTTATGGAGTCAATTGACAGCGGGCTTTAATCAATTGCGTAGTTTATTTAATAATAATACTTATCAAGCTATTCAGGGATTGATTACAATAACCAATGCAGTCATTGAAAAAACAGTTACTCTAGAACAGTTAAAAGCGGTTGGTATTGAGCGATTAATTATCGAAAACAAAGCAGTGTATCTTGCAAAACTTAATACACTGACTGAGGTTGATTTGGCACTTGTGCAAAGCACTATTGATGAAATTAACTTAGCACAGGTATTGACCTATATTGGCATGGATACAAGTGATATTGAGCCTTCGTTACTGGTCAGTCAATTAAACGGTATTGAAAATCTAACCGTTGTAGCGGCGAATAGTACTGATTATGTTTATGGAATAAGTGATCCTACCATTGTGGGTATTGAGCCAGACGATCTTAAGGATAACTTGAGTTTACAACGTTGGCTGCAAGCTGTGAACTCACTGGTAATGATTCGTCACTATCGCCAACAGGGTAATTTAACAGCGTTGACTGCAGATGACCTATACCGTGCTAATATTCAACAAGTTGAACCCAACTATTTACCTCAATATAAAGCAGCTATTGCCCAATCGCTGTCGACTGTACATCGTGATCAGTTACAAGCTCTAATTTATCAAGTAAATAAAAACCAATAATTACTCTTCGTGAATGATTTTTAGGCTTTGTTGTCTTCGTTCTTGACCACCATGGATGGTGGAAATGCAGTTAATGCAGGAGCTATTAACTGTCACCCCAGTCACTTAGTTTTGTCTAAGCTCTTGGGGCTTCATCTCTTGACGGCCTCGCCTAAAGAACCCTTCACTATGAGTATATATTATATTATCTCCGAAAATGAGTAGTGATAGGTGTCGCTATGTCAAAAGTTATTAATTTTTTAGCGGATAGCTTTTTAAAGCTGCCTGCTGAATTAACCTTAACCCAGCAAGGATTTTTTACTTTAGAGTTATGGGCAAAATTAGCTCCAGAACAGGAAAGTGATAAATTATGGCTATTACATAAAGCTAATCAACAAAAAATACAATACGGCTTACAAATTATTCTTGAGAATAATATTGCTAAGTTACAGGGCTATTATGGTGAAAATGGTGTTATCAGCGAGACATTAACTGTTGATAGCCAACAATGGCATCATTATGTACTACAGGTGAGTTATGATGAAGCAACACAACAGTCAATGGCTAACCTGTATGTTGATGGCCTACTAATTGAAACCACCAGTGCTCTAGGGGAACCAGGCAAAACCCCTAATGTGAGCGAACCGTTAGTGATTGGCGAAGATTTTATTGGGCAAATAGCTGAGGTGAGAGTTTGGAATGAAGCTAGGTCCGAAAGTCATATTCGCTCCAATCGTGTACATCCATTGACGGGCTATGAGTCGGGTTTATTAGCCTATTTACCTTTACACCAAGGTCATGAGTACCTTGTAGAAAAAGTAAATAATACCCGAGAAATAGCAGCATTTAATATCAACTCACTCACGGAAGCATTTCCAATTCATTTGGCTACTGAGCCCTGTGTTCAGTTTGACCGGCCAAAGCACTATGGGCTGTTGCCCGAAATAACAAATTTTCCTGATACCCGTTTTACTTTTGAAACATGGGTTAAGACAACTAACAGTAGCGACAGTTGTGTTTTGTTTGAGTACCGTGGAGCAGAAGAGAGTCAGCCTACAGTTACAATGGGAAATGCACATCGTTTAACAGTGACAATCTTAGGAGAATCAATATTTCATTCCGATGGATCTACACAAACGGTTAAAGTCGATGATGGTGTTTGGCATCACCTTACAGTAAGTTGGGATGCTTTAACTGGTTTACTATTGATTTATGTAGATGGTTTAGTTGCGATTAAAAACACAGTCGCTAGAGGTAAATTGTTGCCACAAAAGGGTATGCTTACCATAGGGCAAGCCACTAATATTGTTAACCCGCAATCACCCGATCAAACACCATCAGCCTTTAATGGGCTGTTTGCTGATATTCGGCTTTGGGATACGGTAAGAAACCAACAAGGAATCATCAATGATCGTTTTTACCGTTTAACAGGCAAAGAAGTTGGTTTAATAGCCTATTGGCCTCTGAATGATGGACAGGGTAACCAGGCAAAAGATTCTAATAGTAACAGACCTGCATTATCGTTAATTGGTGCTGATCTATGGATAGCAGCAGATTTATGGATAAAATCTTCTCTAATTAAACAGCTTTATGAGTTGAGAGATAAACAGTTGAATGATGATTGTTATGATTTAAAAGAAAAAATCAAACAATTAGAAGCAGAAATTGCTCGATTGAAACAAACGCAACCCACAGAAATCTCTGTTGAAGCACTTATTAATAATATTTCTGAACAAGTAGCTGAAGCGAGAAAAGCCGCGAAGCAAAATAGAGAATATTATCTAGGTAAAGTCACCATGAATATTAAAGCCGTACCAGTAGTCGGTGATACAGATCAAAAGGTGATTTTACCGAATAAAGAAGATTTAAAAAATATGTGTGATGGGGTGTTGAGTGATATCTCAATCGAGTTAAACCCACAGTATACTCTTCGCTAATAATATTTTAGGTTTGTTGTACCTATAGGGCATCGAGATCTTCATTCCTAATCACCTATTACTTATAGGCTCATGAGGTTCCTCATTTGACGGCCTCGCCTAAAATATCCAGTAACACATTTTTAGAAATTAAAGGCGTTACCGCAAGTTTTACAGTAGTAAACTTGCCCTTCGCTTTTGATAAATAAGGTAATTTTCACTATGTCTGACAACCCTTACGATATTGATTACGATGTGCCGGAAGCCTTAGCAGCACGATTAAAAAATTATCAGCTAACTAATAAAGATATTGAATATATTAGTCACCATTTAATGGTGGCGATTACTAGTCGAGCTAAAAAAAATGGTGGTGAAGAAGATTTTCAAGCCAATCAATTATTATGCAAAATTTTGAAAGTCATTGGTGATACCACAATCCAAGGTGGTTTAGTCCTAGTAAATGGTCATAAAATAACCGCTTTTAGTGATGAATCGTTAGATGTAGATGCTTCTACGGAGAGAGTACCTACTCAGCAAGCAGTTAAAACTTATGTTGATACCCTAGCTAACACCAAAGCTAATAAGGCAGGTGATGCCAGTCAAGACTTTGCTGCTAACCATCTAAATGCTGCAGGCAATATGTCAGCATCTGGTGATATTGCTATAGAAGGTGATGCAAACTTTGCTAAGTCTGTTTTAGTCAATAAAACCTTGACGGTGGAGCAGGAACTAACAGCTAATGATCGGTTGGCCTGTGAAAAAGATGTAAGTATCAAAGGTAACCTAGTGACTACAAATGTGACAGTTGATAGCCATCTACAAGCACAGAGGTTAACTGTTACTGAAGATTTAGTCGTCAAGGGTAATGAAAGTATTGAGGCCAATCTATCAGTGGCGAAGGGGCTTTCAATTGGTGAAACAGTCACTTTGGGTAGTGGGCCAGTTATCAGTAAGATTTCTCTAGATGGAGGCTTATCTACTAATAGTGATACTCATTTACCAACAGAAAAAGCTATAAAAACTTATGTTGATACTATCGCTAATACCAAAGCCAATAAATCTGGTGATATCACCCAAGACTTTATGGTGGGAAAATTAACCATAGGTGACGAACTTTATTGTAAAACTGATGCCAATATACAAAATAATCTAACTGCTGGCAGTGCCAATATTAATCAAAACTTACAAGCTAATAGAATCACTTCAAAAGGCTTAATGGTTAATGGTGATGAGAAAGTAGATGGATATTTACACGTAGGCGACGTTCTACAAGTTGGTAATACATTCAGTTTGAATAGTGGCCCAGCTATTAATAAGATTTCGGAGGATTCTTCATTATCTGGGAATAGTAACAGTACTATTCCCACAGAGCAGGCGATAAAAGCTTATGCAGATACTAAGGCAGCAAAAAAAGGTGATCTACAACAAGATTTTAATGTAAGCAGTCTTTTTGTTGGAAAAAATATTAATGTTGATCAAGATGTTAAAATCACTGGGAAATTATCAGCCGGTGAGTTTGTTGGAATACCATCTAATAGCCTTAAGCTTTTAGCAGAACCAGAGCTAATTAGATTGCAGACTAATTCAGGTAATAAAGTAATAAAAAACATTAAGGTCAATCAAATCACTGAACCAGCAACCGCTATAATGGTTTCAATTACAACCTTCTCAGAAAAAGCTCAAGGTTGGGTTGTTCATGGGTTAGGGCGTCCAACTGCTACTTTAGATGAACGTTCAGATAGCGAATTAATGAATAATAAGCTCCCTTATGATGTGATGATTAGTCATTATGGAACTAAAAATAATAAAAATAGGATGTTTCATGGAACACAAATTATTCCACTAAAAGAAAACAATCAGTTTGATGTGAGTCTAGTCGTACCTATACAAGGTAATGGACGTGCGCCAAATAATGATGAATCGAAGCATACATTAGCCATACAAGTGTATGGGTATTTTTAATATAAAAATCATTAGAGAAGGTATAAAAGGATTAATCATGGCAAAGCGAACTCGATTAGAACTGAAGAAACTATTCAAAACGGGTGCTCGTCCAACTGAGTTAGATTTTATTGATGTGTTTGACTCATTGTTGAATGTGCAAGATGATAAAATAGAAAAACAACCAGATGCTTCGCAACCACTAAAAATTAATGCAAGTGGTGAGCAACAAAATATTTTTGATTTTTACGACCAGCAAGGTTCACATAACTGGCGTATCAACCAATACCCAGATTCCAGTCAAGGGAAGCAAATTGCTGGATTAAATATAGAAGATGGTCAGGCCCAAACACGTTTTTTTATTAAGCAAGACAATGGCCATATAGGATTAGCAACCACCTATCCAAAAGCCAGACTGCATGTGGTCATGGAAAGCAGTAGTGGTGATGCTTTTCGTATAGATGATGCAGGGATTAATGCCGTAGGTGATAATGATGCAACCCCCTTTGTCATTAAAAATAATGGTGATGTAGCGATTGGAGCAGAAGAAAGTCAAGGCTCAAAACTGTATTTAAATGGATCACTGCAGGTTGTTAATGAGGATAAGAAAGCGACCTGGTTTCATATTAATGAGGATGGCGCTATAGCTGTAAATGGAAAAACAACAAAAGCCGAGCCTCATGTGGATATTAATGGAGATGTTGAGGTTAGAGGTAAAATTGTTGGAGATGGTTCTCAGGTTACAAATTTAAATGCTTCAAATCTCGCTGATGGCACAATTCCTTATAACGTATTAGAAAATTCAGGACTAATAACAAAACAAGAAGTGGGTGATTTAGTATTTTGGTATGGGGCAAAATATGGCTTACCCAAACCTGACTATTATTGGCCATGTGATGGCTCAATAATTGATCATGAGAGGGCACACCCTAAACTAAAAGGTAAAAAAGCACCTGATACAAGAGGAAGAGTAATAGCAAATACTGTTGATAATTATAAAAATAATGATAAACGCGGAAATGACAATGTATCTCTCTCCGCAAGTAATTTGCCAAAAGTTGATCGAAGCGTTACAACCGGTACATTTACCCCAAGTGGAAGTATTTCAGTTAAATATAATTATGCTACAACTGAAAATGCACATGTCTGGACAATGAGGGATACTAGTGGTAAATACATTGAAGAAGGTGATGACAAGGGTGGCAGTGGTTACTATTACGCGATGCAAAGTGGGCGACATCCAGGTACTGATAATACAAAACATGATCATAATGCCAGCTTTACAGGAAGTTTGGGAAGTGTTAGTAGTCAGACATGTAATCTGAACCCAGAAAGTCAAACAGCAGTTGACCTATATCAACCTACAGTATATTGCGAAGAGTATATCGTTATTTACTAATAGACTCACGCGATGCTCGACTTTTAATAACTTGAAATGACAAACCCTAACCCCATCCTAAGTTTGCGAAAACAGGGATATCAAGGAAAGGGAATGTCACTGGAAGAGTTTATCATAACTACTTATTGTTGGGTCGATGATGTTTTAACTGATTTATTAAAACAACGGCGATTACGTCAGCGAGGAATTAAGCCCTCACTGTCGGATGCAGAAGTCATTACCATGGAGTTAATTGGTGAATTTCAAGGCCTTGATGCTGATACCGCTATCTGGAAATACTTCAAAGAGCATTGGAAAGCGTATTTTCCAGGCATAGGCTCAAGAAGCCAGTTTGCTAAACAAGCTGCTAATTTATGGGCGATAAAACAACAATTACAAAAGCAAGTAACAGCTGAGCTGGGTACTATTAATGATCCTATACATGTTGTCGATGGTTTTCCTTTGCCTGTTAGCCACTTTAAACGTGCAAGAAATTGCCGCCGCTTTAAAGAAGAGGCTGAGTATGGCTATTGTGCATCCAAGGGGGAAACCTATTATGGCTTTGAAGGGCACCTCATTATTGACTTTCATGGAGCCATAGCAGGATTTACATTAACCCCAGCAAGTGATGGCGAAAGGGAAGCTGTATGGGAGTTAACAGAAGGTATGCCGTCAGGCATGTTGTTAGGGGATAAAGGTTATTTGGGGGCTGAATTTAAAGCTGAATTGTTAGAGTTAAAATCGCTTCAGCTAGAAACCCCGGTTAGAGATAACATGATTGATCCTTTACCCAAGTCCTGGAGGAGCCAGCTTAATCGGTTACGACGACGAGTTGAGACAACCATTGGTCAGCTAGTAGAAAGGTTTAATATTCAGCGGACCAAAGGCAGAACCCTGTGGAGTTTGACTAATCGAATGACCCGCAAGCTGTTATCGCACAGCTTATGTGTATTATTTAATAGGAACCAAGGCAATGCTCCACTACAGTTATCTAAATTAATAGGCTGAAAAGTCGAGCATTGCGTTAGACTCTGTAATTTAAAATAAATTGTTCTCTTATATAACCACCGAAAGGTGGGGTCTTTTTACCAGCCTTAATTGGTTTATCCCTTTTAGGGCCTAGCTTGAGCTGTTCAAATTTTTCCCAGCAAAGTTGGTAAGCATCTGTAGGATGGCCCAAAGGGTGTAAGACAAGACGCCTGGAACAATATTATATTGTCGTATTGATCATTGGTGTCTAGGTATTGGAAATAGTTTAGCCCTCTGATTTGTCTCGCTTTTAGTGAATTGCTCAAATTCCAATCAGCCCTTCTTATTGGTTCTTTTCGCCAGTTTAGGGTGAATATGCCCGAATTGATCCCTCCCGTTGTTCCTATTCCTTAAATAGTCACTTCTTGTATTTAAATACCTCCGATAACGACGGTTATCGGATGTTATTGGTTTTACTTGGTAATATGATATCAAAATAGGTAATACGTATTATGGTAATTGATATTATCGTATTCTGTACAAAACCAACAAAATGATAGATAATTCACAAAATCTATCGGTTATCACTGTTTTAAAGCTTATCTATGCGCGCTAACAGAGCCCTTGAATAAGGGCTGGCTAATGGAGGCAAAATGTGGCAGCTGAGTGATGAATGAGTTAGTAGAAGAGCTGCCCGAATAAATAGGGCTGCTGAAATCTATAGGGTGAAGTCTAAGTAGTGCGCTAAGGTCTGCTCCAGGTAAGGGCTCAATAGACCTTAGGCACAACGTATTGAAATATTCAGGCTAAACTGACTAAAGAAATAAAAGGTAAAAATAAGTGGCCAGTGTTGTAACAAAAGAAGCGGTTTTCGCCGCCTGTCGGCAGCTACAAGCTGAACAAGGGCAAGTGAGGCAAGCGGATGTACAAGCCATCACTGGGGGTTCATTCTCAAAAATTGGCCCGTGGATTCAGGAGTGGCGAGTGCTGGATGGACGCCTTTCAGGTCTTGAGCACTTAGATCACGAGCTATTGGCAGGCCTTAATAACTGGTGTCAGCAGTTAAAGCACAAATATCAACAGGCGGCTGAAAAGAAGGCGGATGGCTACCAGGATGAAATCGAGTCTTTAAAAAACCAGCTACAAACGATAGCTGAGGAAAAGAACACACTGCTGAAGCAAGTGGAACAGCTAACGGGGCAACTCTCTGACTTACGGGAAACAGTCGCGGAGCGCGAGCGCCATATTGATAACAAGCGGACTGAGTTAAGCCAGTTGCGCACTGAGCGATTGGAGCTTAAACAACAACTAGAGCAAGAGCAGGGCAAGCGTAATGAGCTTCGGGAAGAGATGGCCCAGTTGACAGTCAAACATGATGCTGACTTAAAAGCCCAAGAAGCGCGCCTTAAAGGTGAAGTTGACCGGATTAGTCAGATTTATGAAGGAAACGAAAATAAGCTTTATCAGCAACTGGATGATCAGCGCACGGCTTACAAGCAGTTAGAGAAAAAATCTGGTGAAGAACAGGCCAAGCTGCGTAATGAAGTGGGGGAGTTAGCCAAACAATTACAAGAGATGGGCAATCAACTGGTCAGAGCCCAGGCAGAAATGGTGGTGGCGAAAGAAACCTTAGAAAACTCTCAGCACCGTGAAGATCACCTGTTTAATCAACAAGAAAAGCTCAGCCAGCAAGTGGCTAATGAGAGGGCAAAAGCACAACAAGCAGAAATTGCTTATGCCCAGGTTAAAGGTCAACTTCATTTTTTAGAAGAGCGTTGCGAACATCTGGAACAGCGGCTTGAAGAGAATATGCTCAAGCAGCTGGCCAAAGGACATGCAGATTAGCCTTTAACTTAATGCGAGTGGCTTGGTTGTGGCTCACAATCAAACTGCTCGCACGGGTCATATTCCAGCTGAACGGTGGCATGTTGAATACCAAACTGTTGGTAAAGCCAGCTATGGATAGAGGTAAGTAACTTGTCATGAGACTGACTGCCATCAGCATGCACATGCAAGGTAACGACTATTTGCTGGCTACCCAGTTGCCAGGCATGTATGTGGTGGACATTAATGACCCCAGTGAGCGCGTTTGGCATTTGCTGGGCTATCTGCTCTGTATCCACACTATTAGGTACTCCCTCTAGCAGTTCATGACTGGTTTCTTTTAATAATGACCACGCGCCACGCAATACAAGCAAGGAGACTACAACAGATAAGATTGGGTCAATGGGAGTCCAGTCAGTGAGAATGATAATAATGGCAGCAACAATGGCCGCTGCTGAACCCAATAAATCGCCAAGAACATGCAGAGTGGCGGCGCGAATATTGATATTATCTTGCTGTCCACGGTGTAATAGCCAAAAGGCAAAAAGGTTGACAGCAAACCCCACAATAGCGATAACTAGCATAGTGGGGCCCATTACAGGTTCAGGTTCAATAAACCGTTGCACAGCTTCAATGAATATCCAGCCCACAATCAATAACAGGCTGGCTGCATTAATAAAAGCGGCTAACGTTGTAAAACGCTGATAACCAAAGCTTCGTTTATTATCAGGCGTTCGTTTCGCCAAGTGAATTGCAGCTAATGCCAGGGCTAAAGCAAAACTATCTGTTAGCATATGGCCTGCATCAGCAATCAAGGCCAATGAGCCAGAAATGACACCACCAATGATTTCAACGACCATAAAGCTGGTGGTGATTAAAAACGCAACCAGTAATACCCGAAAACCTGACCCGCTAGCATGGTCATGATGACAATGATGACTCATTTCAATACCTACAGACTTATTGACTCATAAATTAACTGATATATTCAGTGTAAACCCTGGAGAGAACTCTAGAGTCAATGGTAAAATAATAAAAACAATGGAAGTTACTTAAGCGATGGAAAGCTCTTATGATTAATCACTTGACTGAACCCATGCTGGTTTCAGGGTTTATTTTAATACTTACCTTTTTTGGAATTTTTACTGAAAACTTTCATGGTATTGAGCGAGCCAAGTTTGCTATGGCTGGAGCCGGTAGCATTATTATTGCCGGACAGTTTTACGGCTTTTATTCGCCGCAATTAGCCGTTCATGCTATTGATTGGAATGTAGTGTTTTTATTAGCCATCATGATGATTATTGTAGCTATCATGATCAGTACTGGTGGCTTTGAGTATTTAGCACACTACTTGGCACAACAAAGCAAAGGTTCCCAGTATCGACTGGTAATCATGCTGGGTACGGCCGTTACTGTAATTTCTCTGCTATTGGATAATGTAACCACCGTTATTATTTTTGGCCCACTGATTATTCTCATCTCTCGTACAATGGGCGTTTCTCCCATTCCTTACCTATTAGCCGCTGCCTTGTTATCCGATACTGGTGGTGTGGCTACATTAGTTGGTGATCCTCCTAATTTAATGATTGGCTCCGCTGCTGGGATTAGCTTTAACACGTTTATTATTCATATGGGGCCTCCTGTACTATTAGCATGGGTAGGCATTTTAATTGCGCTTCGCTATTTATTTGCTAATGAGCTGTCTGCAAACGTTAAGCATCAGTTCGATCATGAAGTGAAATACAAAAATAAATCTCTTTGGCAAAAATGTATTTTTGTCATGGGAGTGATGGTGGTGTTATTTATTCTTCATCATACCATCGGCTGGGAGCCGTGGTTGGTAGCTGCTGCTTGCTTAACGTTGCTCTTGTTTTTAGCTAAACATATTGAGCTGGAGCAAGTAACCAATTATTTAGAAACCCCGTTACTGATCTTTTTTATATCCCTTTTTATAATGATTGGTGGCGTTGAAAAAAGCGGCTTACTGGAAGTGGTTGGACAAACCTTTAAGCCATTAATAATTGAGTCCCCATTAATAGCTGCCTTAGTATTATTGTGGGTGGCTGCTATTTTGTCAGCCTTGATTGATAATATTCCTTTTACCGCAGCAATGATTCCAGTACTAGCAGGGCTGCAAACAGAAGGGGTAAATGTCAGTGTGATGTGGTGGACTTTAGCCATGGGGGTAGGCATGGGAGGGAATGGCTCTCATATAGGCTCAACAGCCAATGTCTATATTGTCACCATTTCAGAACGCTTGGCTCGGGATACAGGAAACCCTCAGCTAGCCATCACGCCAGGACTATGGGTTCGTAAAGGCACTCCAGCCATGATTATCACTCTGTTATTGTGCAGTCTATTTTTAGTAGTAGGTTATGACTTTTTGTATATTGACTTAACCTGAATATGTAAAGTCCAACAAATAATCAGTGCAATAGGCGCTAGTAGTCATGTTAAAAAAAATAAAGCAGCTCATTACTGAGCTATCCGCAACGACGGGCGCTATTGAGCTGTATCGAAATGAAGACAGCCATGGGCGGGTGGTTGTATTAGAGTACGCTGGTAGCCGTATACTCACCTTTGATTCTATCTACGAGCAAAGCTGCATATTAATAACCAGACCATATTCGTTAGTGTATGAGTACCTTCAAGCCATGTTGATGGGCCTGGTCTTTGTAACACCTAAACATGTGACATTGCTGGGATTAGGTGGGGGGAGTCTGGCCAGCTGTCTTCATCATTTTCTACCCTCTGTTGAATTACATATCATCGAGCTAAGGCAAATGGTAATTGATGTAGCCTTTAAATACTTTCAACTACCAACTGATGATAGATTAACCATTATCCAGTCTGATGCTCAAAAATACCTACCCAAAGCAATAAAAGGCAGCACCCATATTATTTTTTCTGATATTTACCAAGCTTGGGGCATGCATAGTTATCAAAAGAGAAAAGCCTTTGTAGAAGATAGCTTTGCACTCCTAAGTGATGATGGCTGGCTAGTGATTAATTATCACCAAGCTCCTAACTTTAACGAACCCTTCTTTTATGAGCTTTGTGCGAAATTCCCTGAAGTTTATTTATGCTTGGTAGATTCCACTGAAAATAGAATTATCCTCTGTGGTAAAAGCAAACTAACACTTGACCTGAAACTCTATGAGGCAAAAGCAAAAGCGTTAGAAAGGCTAATGGACATTCCAATCGCCCGTTATTTTAAGGGACTGATTAAGCTTCAATTACAATCTCCACCCCAATAAAATAAGCAGTAGATGTCAGCCCTGGCGGTCAACGGTCTATAATAAGGTATTAGTTAGATTAATTTTGTTGGTTTAGTAAATCACCCATGAAGCATCCCCCTGGGCCTGAGGGCAGTACAGCACCTGCATTGATTACAAAACTGCTTGGTGCAGCCAAAAAAGAGATTTTTCGCCAATATAATACCGTACTAGATGTTGTGCAGGAGCAACTTGATAAGTTGGGGCAAGACTCTGAAGACTACTTACAACTGGCAGATGAACTCTGTAAAAAACGGCCAACGATGGTCAGTGCCTTTTCAGCCCAGTGGCAAGTATTTGAAAAAGAGCTAATCCAGCCAAAGCAAGCATACAAACAGCAGCTAAAAGGGAATAGCTTCAGTTTAGTCAGTGATGATGATCTTGAAGAGAAGCTAGTTGTGCAAAGGCTGATTGCAAACAGCTTAAGTGCATTTAATTTTGTCATGATACCCATTGCTAGTGGCTTTTCTCAAGCGATGCCAGATGCAGATATTACCCAAGCCAAAATTCCTTTTTTTCCTCAATGCGTTGGCGAGTGCTTGCAAGAAAGCCTGACGAAAGCCAAGTTAAGTAGCACATTGGATCAAATCTTACGAAAACAGTTTCGTGATAAGTTATTACCTAACTTTAAACATTTATATATTGGTATTAGAAAACAGCTAGAAAATAGTGGATTTATTCTTGAGGAAGCCCCAGCAAGAGATCGTGAAGAAGTTCTATCAGGAGAACAGGGCGTATCAACAGGAAGTCGGCTGATAGAGGTACCAGAAGACTTTGACTTGAATATACTAGAGCTACTTCAATCAACGGATATTACCTCATTGCTGGGGAGTGATAGTTTTGAAAAACCCAGCTTATCCAATGTACCAGATGGCATAGGTGAGGATAAATCTATTATCACTATCTCGAATAAAGACGTAGATAACATGTTGGAGGTTATTCAAAACACGACAAAACTCAAAGACAGCGCTGACATGCCAGATATCCATCAAACCTTGGCGGAAAATCTACAGCGCAACTCATCGGACACCCAATACAGTGTGATGAGCCACTCGGGAGAGAATATTATTAATCTGGCAGCATTAATGTTTGATTTTATTCAAAATGATCAAGGCATTCCGCCCATTGTGTCGACGTTATTGATGCAACTGCAAATTCCCTATATGCGTTTAGCTTTATCTGATGCAGACTTATTTATTGACCAAGCGCATCCAGCAAAAGAGCTTTTGAATAATTTAACCGAAATCAGTTATCGGGTAACCTCTACTGATTCCGAAGCATTCCATATTATCAATGACTGCGTTAATGAACTCACTCATAACTTTACTACCAATAAGGAACAGGTGGCATCATTAACAAGTAAAACCTCTAACTTCCTGATGCAATTGGTCGACTCAGCAAATGTGCAAGAGCTATCCCTTACTGAGCAAGCCCGCATTGAAGCGGATCAAGAGGAGCGAGTCAGAGAAGCAGAAGCCGCTGTTAAAGAGTTTGTTGCCTTGCCTATCAGTAAAATGAAAAAGCCAATGTTTTTTCATTTACTGCTAGAAAAAGTATGGTCAAAAGTGTTGTATATTTCATTTATGAAATACTTACCGTTGAGTGATGAAAGAACAGAAGTGGTTGATGTTTTCAATAAAATATTATGGTCGACCGGCGTAGGCAAAAGCAGTTTGCAAAAAAGTGAGCTAATGCGTGAATTGCCAACAATCGTTAAGGGCATTGAAAAAGTCTTTACTGACTGCCAAATTGATGAGTTGATTCAAAGCCACTTTATGGAGCAACTTAAAGATATTCACTTATCATTTATTAAAAAGGCTGATGGGCAGTTTGTTAGTCCTGCTAAGAAAGCAACAAAAGAACCTGATGCATCTGAAAGTAATGTTCAAGCCAAAGAAATTTTTACCCGGTTAGCTGAAGAACAAGCTGCTCAGGAAAAACGTAAGCAGCAACAAGAACAAGCAAAATTAGCTGAGAAAATGCAACAAGCTGTTGGACATGATTACCAGCAGTTCAATCAAACTACGAATGCGGTACAAGCAAAAAATGAAACTTTAGAGACTATAGAAGAGAGCCTCGCTACCCAATCAGCGCTTGATAGTAAAGTGGAACCAATTGTTGCCTCTGAAGAGTCCGAAGCGGATGAAGCAGAGAAAGCAACAACAGAAACAAGTTCTGATGACCCTCTTGAATTTTCATTTCCCCCAACACAGTCAGTCAGTGATCAAAAGCCAGCGGTTGACAAACCATCGTCGATTACTGATGAAGCCCCTGATCGCCTGTCAACAGCAGAAGCTATTAGCCTGGTTAATAAAGTGCGTACTGGCACTCGGATGAATTATATGATTAAAGGCGAGTTTACCCGTTGTAAGGTTGCTTTCCATTCAGCCAGTCTTGAAAAATATATCTTTACGAATAATCACGGGTTTAAGTTATTTGAGCGGTCTAGAGCAGATTTATTGGTGGATATTCAAAATGGCTATGCCAAAGTACTGGATAACCAACCAACATTTGATCGTGCCTTAGAGTCAGTTGTTGCTAATATTCGACAACACCGGAGTAGCTAAAAAATAATCAGCTAAAAATCATTCTCGGAGTCAAGTTAAAGAGGAATATTATACTTCTGTAATATCTCTGTGTAGCGAGGGGTTTGTTTAAATTCAGACAAGGCACGATTAAAATCATCCAACATTTCTTTACCACGATGATCATTTTTATTGATTAACAAATGCAGTTTACGAGAGGATAATGGTTTCTTCAAAGAGGCAAATTGACCAACATCGTTGGGAAATTCGTTTTTAATCAGTTCCCAAGTTACCAGTTCGGCTAAGGGGAGAAAATCGAAATTACCTTTTTTTATTTCACGAACAGCTTCTTTCTCATCTTTTGCCAGTTTCACATTTAGGCCTGCATTACGCAGTGTTTTTTCATCAGCATAGCCATTGGGAATGATAAATGTGTATTGACTCAAGTCAGATAATTTTTGCCACTGGTGAGGGGGCTGATTGTGCTTTTTCTTAAGGTAAAAGAAAACATTTTTAGACTCTGCAACAGGGGCAGAGTAAGTATAGTATCGGTCCCGCTTTTTAGTATGACCATAGGGAAAAATTGCCTTAACTTTACTGTAGCGTAACAACGCTTCGCAACGACGCCAGGGCATAAATTTATAGATTGGCTTAATGCCAATTTTAGATAACGTTTCTGTAATAATTTCAGTCACATAGCCTTTACCTTCTACAGTGTCGGTTACATAGGGCTTCCATTCACCAGTAGCTATTGTGATGGCATTACGATCAATTGCGAAGCTGAAGCAGGAAAACAGAATACAGCTTAGGTAGAGAACGTACTTCAGAGGTGATGGCATTATAATTATCCTCTATCGCTCTAAAATAGGTGATTATGTGATAAATTTTATTGATTTATTAATGAAATTAATGGTTATTGTTTTATCATCATAAAAGTAGAGCTTTTAAATGACCAGTAATCCCTTAGAAATATTTAGCATAATAAAAGTGTAATTATTCGATTGGGTTGTTTGATGACGAAGTAGCAGCTATTAAAGCAAGTAGTGTATTTTGCCGTTGCTGGTAGGGTTGTTGGGCTAATTGCTGACAGGCTGACATAAATGCCCCAAGATCACGTTGGTGCTGTTCATACAATGATAGTAAAGCTGGCACCCAGCGATAATAAGTAGCAACTGTTGCCAGTTTGGCATTATTTAACTGACTGCTTATCCAATGGTCATAATAAGGTTGGTTATGCCATTGTTGCTGCCTTTTTTGCTGGTAGTCTGCTGTTAACTTAGCCAACAGTTGCTGTTTTTGCTGAGCCATTGCTGAAGAAGATAATGGCTGTTGATATAGTTGTTCAAGTTGATCTCGGTATTTCAGCAACCAACGGCTGAATTCAAGATCAAACTGATAACGTTGCCTTAAGCGATCTACAGCCTGAGGCTGACGATCCATAAACCACTTTTCAACACCGATAATGGCCACTGCAGTGGCCAAGCTTTCGTTAAAATCCACATCGTCCTTAACATACAACCAGCGATGGGTAAGTTCATGAAAAATCAGATTAGCCAGCTCCAACTCTGGATAATAAATGAAGGTGTTGAGTAAAGGATCATCAAACCAGCCTAATGTAGAATAAGCTTTAATCCCTGCCACATAGGTATCATACCCTTCAGCATCAAGCTGATTGGCTTCTTGTTGGGCCGCTTGTTCTGCAAAATAGCCGCGATAACTCAGACAACCTAACCAGGGATAACACCATTGATAAGGTGTCGTAGAAAATTGTGGGGCAGCAAATACGTTCCACACCACAAAAGGACGCTTAGTGTCAGTAAAAGTTTGAAAATTACCATTAACCGGGAGCTTCAGGTTATTTTGAGCAAATAAGGTTAATTGCTGCGCTAACTGCAACTGTCGTTTGAGGGCGAGGGGTGTTTGTTCATTATCAACCAGTTCAGTTACTGGCTCACGATGCTTAATGAGTTGCCACTGGCCTTGCCAGGCTTGATGGTAATAGCGAATCTCACTACACCCAGCTAGCAATAAACATAAAGGTAACGATAGACCTGCGATTACAGTTAATAGCCAGCGCTGCTGGCTAAAGCCTGATTTTTTGCCACTTTCGCTGATACCAGATCCAGCCATAAATTGATGAGTTAATCAATCGTTGAAACGCCTGTAAACACCAAATCCCCACTAAACCATAGCCGAGAACAGGTCCGATAATGGCAGCCATTGGCAAAAACAGCAGCCACTGACTGGAGAGGTTGACGGCCATGACGGTTTTATTGGCGCCGGCCCCGATGAGTGCTTGAGATAAAACCAGGGCAGCAGCATCAATTACCATCATCATTCCAGTGATTTGCAATGGCATTACTCCCATTGCAATAACTTCTGGGGCCTTAAGAAAAATGCCCAGAATAAACTCAGGCCAAATAATAAAAGGGGCACCTAATAAAACTAAAATGCCAGCTGACACTTTAACTACATCCCAGCCCCATTGATAGGCATCTTCTTGCTCTTTACGGCCTATTGCTTGACTAACCAATGAAGTGGCAGCCATTCCCAAGCCCACTCCCGGTAAAATTAAAAATAGTGCCAGACTAATAAGCACATGGGCCACAGCCAGCTGATGGGTGCCCACTAAGCTGATAATCCAAAATAAGACAGTTACACCAAAGGCAAACAACACCTGTTGTAGTGAGTGGGGCCAAGATAAGCTCATTATTTGGCGAAGCGAGGCAGAACCTGGCCAGCGCAAGTGCCAGCGATAGCCTTGCCTATCTCGCCAGCATAGCCAAGCATACATGGCACTTCCAATATAAAGAGATAGTGTTGTTCCTAATCCAGCACCCATTGCTCCCATAGCAGGTAAGCCCGCCACCCCAAAAATCAAACAATAGCTGATGACAACATTCAGTACATGCATGATCAATAAGGCCCGCAAATACACCATGGATTGGCTGATACCATTCCAAAAACCACGAAAACAAAAATTCAGGGCAACCCCAAACATCCCCAATACCCTGGCTTGAAAATAGGGCGTAGCCGCTTCCGCTACGGTGGTATCAGCATTCAACCAATGAATAAACAGTGGGCCCAGTAAAAACAGCAGTAAGCTAACGGGAAGGGCGCCAAGCAGTGACAGCCATAAGCCAGCGATGACTGGGCCTGGGGTACTTCTTACTGTCCCTTCTCCAACCCGGCGTGCCACCAACGTTTGCACACCCGACGACAGGCCAATCAAGCAAGCAACACAAATGAAATTAACGTAGCTACCAAAGCCAACACCCGCTAGCGCTACTTCCCCTAGCGAACCCACCATTGCCGCATCCACTAGGTTGAGCAAGCTTTGCGACATCATTGCGCCCATAATGGGCAGACCCAGCGTAAGCAAGGCCTTTAACCGAGTTTGGGTCATAGGCTAAAACCCCTTATTTAGGGTCATAGCCTAGATTGGGGGCTAGCCAGCGTTCCACTTCGGTGATTGTCAACCCTTTACGCTTGGCGTAACTAGCTACTTGGTCTTGGTCGATTTTGCCTACTGCAAAATACTTTGAATCGGGGTGAGAAAAATACCAGCCACTGACGGCAGCGGCTGGGAACATCGCATAATGCTCCGTTAACTTCACATCAATATTAGCTTCTGCATCTAATAGTTTGAATAGCGTAGCTTTTTCTGTGTGATCTGGGCAGGCAGGGTAACCCGGAGCAGGACGAATCCCTTTGTAACGCTCCTTAATTAGTTCTTCATTAGAGTAGCTTTCAGCTGAGCTATAGCCCCAAAATTCTTCCCGCACCCGTTGGTGCATATGCTCAGCAAAGGCCTCTGCCAAGCGATCAGCGAGAATTTTTACCATGATACTGTTGTAGTCATCATGCTTTTCTTCATAGGACTTGGCTAGCTCTTCTGCACCAATCCCTGCCGTAACCACAAAACCACCTACATAGTCAGTGACACCGCTGTCAGCTGGGGCAACATAATCAGCCAAACACATATTGGGTTTGCCAGCGACTTTGTCTACCTGCTGGCGTAAGTGGTGGAGGGTGGCCAGCTGGTCTTGTTTATTGGTATCTGTGTAGAGTGCAACATCATCATGATCAACCTGATTAGCTGGCCAAAAGCCAATAATGGCTCTGGCTTTAATCAGTTTTTGCTCAATGATCTGCTTGAGCATTTTCTGCGCATCATTAAATAAATTGGTGGCCGCTTCTCCAACTACTTTGTCACTGAGGATTTTTGGGTATTTGCCAGCGAGATCCCAACCAATAAAAAATGGGGTCCAATCAATAAAGTCCACCAGCTTTTCCAGTGGATAATCATCAAATAGTTGAGTACCCGTAAATCTAGGGGTAGGGGGCGTATAATTTTGCCAGTCTAGTTTTAATTTGCGCTCAGGTAATTGAGCATAGGGAACAGGGCCAGCTTTCGGTTTGCGGTTAGCATTACGCTCTCTGATGGCAGCATATTCAGTGCGTCGCCCTTCAACAAACACCGGGTTTAGCTCATTGCTTAACAGATGGGTAGCCACATTGACACAGCGAGAAGCATCAGGCACATATACCGTCGCGCCTTTATACTGGGGTTCAATTTTGACTGCGGTATGAGCTTTTGAAGTGGTAGCACCACCAATCAGCAAGGGAATAGTAAATCCTTGGCGCTGCATTTCCTTGGCTACATGAACCATTTCATCTAAAGACGGCGTAATCAAACCACTCAGCCCAATCATATCCACCTGTTCTTGTTTTGCGGTTTGCAGGATTTTTTCGCAGGGAACCATCACCCCTAAGTCGATGACATCATAGTTATTACATTGCAGTACCACACCCACAATATTTTTACCGATATCATGGACATCACCTTTAACCGTGGCCATCAACACTTTACCCTTTGACTGGGCTTCACCACCTTTTTCCGCTTCAATAAACGGCACTAGATGGGCAACGGCCTGCTTCATTACGCGGGCACTTTTCACCACTTGAGGTAGAAACATTTTCCCTTCACCAAACAGGTCTCCAACCACCCCCATACCATCCATTAATGGGCCTTCGATAACTTCAATCGGGCGACTGGCTGCTTGGCGAGCTTCTTCAGTATCTTCCACAATAAACTGGTTAATGCCTTTTACTAAGGCATGTTCTAACCGTTTAGCTACTGGCCAACTGCGCCAGGCCAAGTTTTCTTCTTGCTTAGCAGCCCCATCACCTTTGAATTGCTCAGCAACAGTTAATAATGCTTCAGTGGCATCAGGGTGCTTATTGAGCACCACATCTTCTACTTTTGCTTTTAACTCGGCAGGAATATCTTCATAAATGGCCAGCTGACCGGCATTCACAATCCCCATGGTTAAACCAGCTTTGATAGCATGGTAAAGAAAGACTGCGTGAATAGCTTCTCGCACCGGGTTATTACCCCGGAAGGAGAAAGAAACATTACTGACCCCACCAGAAATCATGGCATGGGGCAAATGTTGTTTGATGTATTGAATTGCTTCAAAAAAATCGACAGCGTAGTTGTTGTGTTCTTCAATGCCAGTCGCGATGGCAAAAATATTCGGGTCAAAAATAATATCCTGGGGAGGGAACCCCACTTTATCCACCAGTACATCGTATGAGCGTTTACAGATTTCTTTTTTTCGCTCAGCCGTATCTGCCTGGCCGGTTTCATCAAAGGCCATGACAACCACGGCAGCCCCATAACGTCGGCAGAGGGTGGCCTTTTCAACAAAGTCAGCTTCACCTTCTTTTAAACTGATAGAGTTAACTACCGGCTTGCCCTGTATACATTTTAAACCGGCCTCAATGACGTCCCACTTAGAGGAATCCACCATGATGGGCACCCGGCTGATATCTGGCTCAGAAGCAATCAAATTCATGAAGGTAATCATCGCTTGCTTAGAGTCCAGCATGCCTTCATCCATGTTGACATCGATGATTTGGGCACCATTTTCTACCTGTTGGCGGGCAACCTCTAATGCTGTTTCATAGTCTTCTTCACGAATTAACCGGGCAAATCGGGCAGAACCGGTAATATTAGTTCGCTCTCCCACATTCACAAAGAGTGATTCAGAGCTAATGGTTAATGGCTCCAAACCACTTAATCGGCAGGCCACTGGTAGGTCGGGAATAGGGCGGGGTGGGTACTTAGCCATCGTTTCAGCAATGGCTTTGATATGGGCAGGAGTGGTACCACAACAGCCACCAATAATATTCAAGAAGCCACTTTGAGCAAACTCCTCGACTATCTGACTCATATCTTCAGGCGTTTCATCATACTCGCCAAACTCATTGGGCAATCCAGCATTGGGATGAGCACTGACATAGGTATTCGCTTTATTGGCTAGCTCTTCGACATAGGGGCGTAACTCTTTAGCCCCAAGCGCACAGTTTAAGCCGACGCTGATTGGATTGGCATGGGCGATGGAGTTCCAGAATGCCTCCGTGGTTTGGCCAGATAATGTTCTGCCAGAAGCATCGGTAATCGTGCCCGAAATCATAATAGGCAACTCAAGGCCTAGCTGATCAAAGGTTTGTTGTACGGCAAAAATAGCTGCTTTACAGTTGAGGGTATCAAATACGGTTTCAATCAATATGATATCAGCCCCACCCCTGATCAACGCTTCAGTGGCTTCACAATAATTTTCGACTAATTGATCAAAGGTGACATTGCGAAAGCCGGGGTTGTTGACGTCAGGAGATAGAGTTGCAGTACGACTGGTAGGGCCTAAAACACCAGCAACAAAGCGAGGCCTGTCAGGTGTTTTGGCTGTCATTTCATCGGCCGCCTGGCGCGCCAGCCTAGCGGAGCTTTCATTAATTTCCTGGACTAAATGTTCCAGCTGATAATCTGCTTGGGAAACCTGGGTGGCATTAAAGGTGTTGGTTTCAACGATATCTGCACCTGCTTCCAGGTATGCCAGATGAATAGATTTGATAATCTCAGGCTGAGTGATAGATAACAGGTCGTTATTACCTTTTACCTCCTGAGTTAAGTCTGCAAACTGATCTCCACGATAGTCAGCTTCTTCCAGTTGGTGAGACTGAATCATAGTGCCCATCGCACCATCAAGAATCAAAATTCGATCATTCAGGGCTTGTTTTAGTTGTGCAATACGTGGATTTTCCGAAGCCATGCAGGTTTCCTGAAGCGATTAGTCAGTAACAAAGTAAGTTGCTGGGCAATCATAGCAGAAATAAGTTGTTGATTGATAACAGCTTAAAATAATAGACCTGGTTTGAAGAAGAGCTGCTATTTGGCAAATGATAATCACGTTGGCAAATGATAGTAGTGCGGCCAATACTTGATTAATTTGGTAGGGATTTATATCAAGTGAGACTTGGCGTACAATCAAAGCAGTTAATATGCAACCTAGGTTCACTCAGCAGAACCTCATAACAAGGTGATAGCCTACCATGAGTTTAACGGTAACTGATGAAGCACAAACGTATTTAGCTGAGCTTTTGGCTAATCAAAGTGTGGATGGAATTGGGATTCGTATTTTTATTACCCAGCCAGGTACTCCTTATGCGGAAACCTGTATTGCCTATTGCAAGC
Organism: Spartinivicinus marinus; assembly: GCF_026309355.1. NCBI lineage: Bacteria > Pseudomonadati > Pseudomonadota > Gammaproteobacteria > Oceanospirillales > Zooshikellaceae > Spartinivicinus > Spartinivicinus marinus. The sequence continues at coordinate 5,808,173 of NZ_JAPJZK010000001.1, read as the reverse complement.
CAGGTGAGTCACAGGATACCGATATAGAAATGCCTTTAAATGGCTTTACCGCTTATATCGAAGCGGCCAGTGAAAGCTTTTTGGAAGATGCCTTAGTCGATTACGCCAAAGATCAGATGGGTGGTCAACTGACCATCAAAGCCCCCAACGCGAAAGTACCGCAGATTGGGGAAGATAGCCCGTTAGATGCCAAGATCAACTATTACCTGCAAGCAGAAATTAACCCAGGTTTAGCATCTCATGGAGGACAGGTGTCGTTAGTTGAAATTGCTGAAGATAATATTGCAATTTTGCAGTTTGGTGGCGGTTGCCAAGGCTGTGGAATGGCTGATGTTACATTAAAAGATGGAATCGAGCGTACGCTGATGGAAAAAATCCCTGAGTTAAAAGGGGTTAGAGATGTGACTGACCATAGTTTCAGAGATAATGCATATTATCGCTAGCATGGTTTGAAAATAATTAAGTGCTTTGAATTTTATTAAGTTAACTATTCATGGCCTATTGCCTGACTTTCTGAGGCAGCCTCCTTACAAAAAGGCCATGAATAATTATTGAGAGTACTTGTTTTCTATAAAAAGCGTCGTTATTAATGAGCGGGCTGCTGTTGATCATCTCCATATAATTGGTGAAGCAAACTTAGCACCTGCCGGGTATTATCACAGGTGAGAGAATAGTAAACAGTTTGTGCCTGCTTGCGGGTTTTAACCAGACCATCTTTGCGTAATACCGCCAGATGTTGGGAAAGGGCAGACTGGCTTAAATCTAGGACATCATTTAACGCTCCTACAGACATCTCGCCATCTGTTACTAAGTGGTACAGAATTAGCAACCGATTTTCATTACTGATGGCTTTGAGTAGCGTGGCTGCTTGGCATACTTTCAGCTTCATTGTTTGTATATTCATAGGAAAGGATTGTAGTTCTGGTGTTATAGACTGCATATTACATATTCTTATTATTGATATGCGCTTATCGTAATCTAAATGAACACCAAATGACAAATAGTAAACAAAACTTTTTTAGAGAATATCTCAAACATCTGTTTTAAGCTGCACTTGCTTACCAACAGAAAAACCATTAAGCCTGCTATGTCAAAGTACCTGAACAGGCAGGCTAAACGGCAGGGAACACTAGACCTGGAAAAATATTCAGGTTAAATTATTATAAACCCTTATGTTTTAAGCGGTTAGCATGTTGACGGAATAGGGTAATAGGGTCAGTTTCCAGCAAATGATGTAAACCAAATAAGTGATTTATCTGGTCAACATGGTTCATTTGATAATTATCGCGAATAACTTGTCCAAAATGGGAGCTGCAACGACTAACTAAACCATCATTTTTTTCCTTAAATGCTTTTGCTAATAATGAAAGTCCCCAATCAGTTGGATCTAAGACATTAGTCGTAACCTGGGTACCTGACCAAGAATAAAACCGCACACCATCAGCAGTATATTGACCTTCACCACAGCTTGAATTTGGCACACCCGCTGGATAATATTGATTAAATTGACGCATTGTAGGTGTACTGGAGGCACTTAAACTACGGGTGAAATTTTGTATATGTTGTTGCGGATTGCTGGAAAATTTTTCAATAAGGCCTGCCAAGCCATTCATGACACTAGTAAAAACCTTGTGTGCCGTATCGCCAACTGGTTTACTGAGCATAACATCTGCGACGGGGCTGCCTTTATGAGGAGAGCCTATGGTCGTTAATGATTTAATTAATGGCTGTTTCCGATCATAATTGAGATGATACATAGCATAGCGACTAGTAGGACCACCTTGTGAATGGGCAATTAAATTAAATCCTTTTTCGTTGTATAATGCTTGCCAATATTCTAACTGTTCAATTAATTGCTCTCCTCTTGCCTCATTACTATCTAAGGCCGTTAGTTTAGCGACATGCACTCTAGCGCCATCTTTACGCAGAGCTGCTGCAACCCCATACCAATAATCGATACCCAAGGTTTTATCAAAACCGAGCATACCGTGTACTAATACAATGGGATAGCGTGTTTCAGTATAACCCGTATTTTTTTTTGCCATTACATTGCCTATTGGGGCAAGTGATAAAATAGCAGCGCAACTCAATAGTGGAATTATTTTTTTCATTATCATTCCTTATTATTATTTTTTCTTAGTATCTTTAAGCCCAAAATACCAATAACTTCACTGCAAAACAGGCTGCAAAAATAACTGGCACAGGGATTTTAGTACACAAAATAAACCGATAGCTTTGCAGGTGTAGCACTTACCCCCTCCCACAAAGATAGGCTTGTTAATACCTATTAATTGTTCAACTAACAACAGTTAATAGTCTATTCAGTTTGACAATGATAAATAGCGCGTCGAAATAAACAAGAAATCGAGCATAATAGGTGAGAAAAGCAGCTGTGATTATTGTTCATAGTTATTATTATATATTTTATACGCATCACCAAAGATTTTTATTTTTAGTGGCGACACAATTGTTAGTGTTAAAATAGCAATTTGATACTAGTCCATCATAAGTTAATTGACTAGCTAAATTTTTAATACTTTTGGATATACCGAATATTTCACCATTTAGTGAAGAAGTACAACCAGCGTTTTATACTCTTCGCGAATAATTTTTAAGATTTGTTTTCATTACTAGGGGCCTCACTACATAGTCCTTCGCTGTGAATATTTTAATGGCTTGGAGCGGAGCTGTTTTATGCCAAACGCTTACTACTTTTTATCGTTTAACAGACTACTTATTGAGTTAGTTGGTGTAGTAAATAGCGTATCAGGTAATTTCTCAAGGGTTTTTATACGCAGCTGTTCTTGAGCTGAAAACTGCTGATTTAATAGTGTTTTGACAGCAAGTTGAAACTCTGCCTGAGAGTGTTGTTGTGTTGCAATTGCTTGGTAAGCTTGTCGAAACTGTTGTAGTCGTTGTTGCCAATGCATTTTTGTTTGATCCAGGTTAGCTAGTCGAGCAGCGGTAGCTTCACCTACTATTTCAACTCTTGCCGTATGAATAACCTCTTCTGTGGCCCCTTGTTGTTGTAATTCGTCAGTTATTGACTGTAGTTGAGTTTCCTGTAGATCTGGAGTAAATATTGCCTGGAAATCAGTTGCAAGTGATGCATTCAGTTGCTCCAGCGCGGCAGCTTTTTCCTGTGTTGACAGCGTAGTATCACTGTTGATAGATAGACGTTGATTAACCCAATCATTATATTGCTGGTCAAAACCAAAAAATGCATCAACTGTTGCAGGCGAGAAAAATTGCTGTCTAAGGGAGTTGAGCATTACTCGATGCTGTTGAAACAATTGCAACATTGGCTGCTGGTCTACCAAACTATTGGTCAATAACTGCTCATAATCTGCCAGAGCCGTTTTATAATCCAGGTAGCGGCTCAGTAAATACAAAGCTTCCTCTTTGGCAGGTGATGTCAGTTGTTGCTTTATATCAGCTTTAATTCTGACAATTACTTGATCAATACCTTCCTCGCCAAGCACTGATAAAAAATAATCAAACCGCTCTTTCACTGCCTGAGCTGTAATCAAATGACCATTTTCATCCACAGGGAAATAGCCATCAACAGCAGTATGTTGCAAAGAACGGGGAAGACTAGCCTCAGTAAGCGAAGTAGGGGTAGACTGATGTTTTAAAACTGACTTAATTTGAGTATTAGTCACAGAAGAATTAATTTGAGCAGGTGATCTCACGTTCTGTGAAGCAAGGAACGGTTGCTGGAAAGCTGTGGTTTGCCAAATGGTAGCCAGTGTAATAGCAATTATTCCCCAGCCATAATAGCGGTTAAATAGAAAACATCTTTTCATTGTTTATTATTTTTATTGAAGACTGTTGTTTAGCCTAGTCAATACAATGGCTGTTTTGTTTGTCCGAAGAATATAGCATCAGCCTTGTCAATAAAACAATATGTAGTAACTAACAACCTCATTGGTTAATCACCTAAATCTCACAAACACAATTTGACCATATGGACAACTTCCGGAGCATCTGTTATATAATGGTCACTGTTTGCATATGGCTAGAACACCAAAACAAGATAGCTGTATACCAAGAACTGTATACCTATAGTTGTATCAATTGTTAGCTGTATCAATTGTTAGTTGTATCAATTTTGTCAGTTACAGAGGTTGAGAATGCCATCATTTATCTTAGAAATAGCTGGCTGGTTACCCGCAATAGTTTTCCCGGTCGCGACTTTTTTACAGCTTTGGGTGGTGTTGAAAAACCGTAGTGGAGCAGGGGTTAGCAAGACCACCTGGCTACTATTTGGCATTGCTAATATTGGACTTTACATTTACGCAGAGAAATACGACTCCATTCAAAGTATTATTGGTATGCTATTCACTGCAGCGCTAGATTTCTTAATTGTTATCTTTGCTTGGTTATTTGGCAAACAACTAACGGCTCAAGAGCAACAGGCACTGACACCGGAGCTAAGTCGCTAATCCTACAGAGCAATTGCTACGCTAGCAGTATCCTTGGTTAATGGTTTATTTAAGCGACATAACGCTGTCTAACGACCACATTAAATGCTTCGACCACTTTAGGATCAAATAACGAGCCGCTGTTACTATTTATTTCTGTCACGGCTCGTAATAAAGTACGCCTGAAGCTTTTATCGTCACGATGCTCATTAATGACTGTTTCGTAAGTATCTACAACAAATATAATTCGAGCACCAGGGCAAATATCTTCCCCTGATAAGCCTACTGGGTGTCCCGTACCATCAAAGTGGCAGTGGTGCTGCTCTACCATATTAGCCGCTTGCTCCCAGTTAGGAACTCGGCTTAGAACTTCTGCACCAATTCTCACATGATCAAGAAATTGTGCTTGTTCCACCTTAGTATATACGCCTTGTTTATGAAGAATTTGTTTAGGCACAAAGGCCATACCCAAGTCATGTAAATACACTGCAGCAGTTAATTGTTTACTATCAACAGGGCTGTTTAATTCCTGGTTTATTTGCTCGCACAATTTAGCAACTTCAGCGACTCGATCCCGATTAAATAAATTTAAAGCATCCAATTTCACTGCCAAACTATAGAAAAAATCAAGATCACTCAATTTAGTTGGTTGTGGTGGAGGAGCTTCGGCTATAGCTGGTGTTTCAGCAGGTTCTTCGCTTGGTCCTTCAACTTGAGCGCCAGCCAGTTTATTCAAAATTGAATTAACTATGTCTATACGCTCAGTGGTTTCTGCCTCTTTCACTTGAACAATGTAGTCTTCCACATTATCCAGTAACTCTTGGTCTGCTTCTCCTTGATTGAGTAACTGCTGAATTAATAGGTCTATTTTTCCAACAATAACAAGAATAAACTCACCAAACAGTGGTTCATAGGGGTAAAGCTCATCACGAATATCAGAAACAATTTCTTCTAGTTTATGGGTAGCATCAACCAGTGGATCCAAAAACACCATCCGGCAATTCCCTTTCAATGAGTGCATAGACCGGAATAAATCATGAACATCGGAAGAGTCATTATCAGTGTCTAAGCGACCACAGCAGGCTTCTATTTCTTCTATAGTTTCACGAAAGCAGGTGTAGAAGTCATCAATAACTTCTTGGTCAAGTGAGGTAAAGCTATCACAAGTAAAACTGCTCATGGTATTAATTTTATTGACGGTTCATTGGCGGTTGTGACTGTTTGACTCTAGCTTAACTGTAGTTACCGAAGCCGCCCTATGCAACCAATCACCTCATAATAAAACAGGTCAGTTTTTCAATATATACCCTTCGCGAATAATGTTTAGGCTTTGTTGTCATCGCATCTCACCCCAATCACCTATTATTTATAGGCTCATGGGGCTTCGCTGCTCGACGGCCGCCCCTAAAAACCCTACGCTTTGGGTATAAAAGCGTCTTTTTTATAAAACATGACAATTTAATTTCCTTTTTCAATTAAAAAAACCACCCGTAGGTGGTTTTTTTAATTGCATTTTTGGTGAATATTAGGTTAGAACTGCTCTAGCCAACCTTTTCCTAACCACTGAAAAGGATCTCGCCCAGCACCTCTAAAGGGAGTGGAAACCAATACCCGACCCACAGTCATATCTTCACTTTGTCCATTCACTTCAATTAATAACCCATGCTTTGGCAGTTTCCGGCCTGCATCGGGAATATCGTCGTGTACATAGTTAAATAAATCAAAGAAAGTACTGACATTATACAGTTGGCTATCGGTAAGTACCCGGTCATCAATTTCAATTTTTAATGGGGTCTGGTACCAGTTCATGCTAAATGCAGCATCTCTGACTTGATAACGCGTTTCAGCAACCTCATTATCATCCCAACGAACAGGGCTTTGATCAGAGTCAACCACGCCCAGGAAGCCTTCACCTGGATGTATACCGACCCAATTATCGGTATAACTATCATCGACATACCAAACGACTAAGCCTGGATCAAATACCATCAGGTTATCTTTACGGTTAATATGCTTCAAACCCACATCGACACCTGCATGGTTACGCCACTCTAATAAGTAATAGTGATCAGCCATAAGATAACCAGGATCGACAGTAAAGCCAGCTAAGGTAAAGGGTACATCACCTTCAGCATTGTCACTGAATAATAATCTACCACCATCTTTGACTTCGATTTGGTCAATATAAAAGCCCGCTTCAGTGGTACCTGCATCAGTTAAATAGTTGAAGCTAAGACTAATGGATTGGCCAGCAAATTCACGTAAGTCAAATTTAGCATTTACCCAACCATCTGAGTGCCCTGTAATTCCATGGCCATGACCAATTTCATTAGGGTCTTCAAATGTAGTTAGATTACCAGGAACTGGCTTACCATTAACCAACACCCGACCATAGTCGTAATCTTCTTCAATTTGATACCAGGTTTTAAATAATAAAACAGGTGCTTTGGTTTTGGTTAGATCCAACTCAACTGTCATTAGGTTATTCAGATCATCAGCCTTACCACCAAAGTATTCATACTGACCTTCAGCAGGCTTGTTCACCAGCACCTTTTTTTGCGGCAGGTTAATTCGCACCACATCATTATTGGAGCCTTTATCGTTGGCCTGATCTAAATAATAGGCATTTCCCCAAACCGATATATCATCCAGATCAACCTTTTTACCATGTAGCCAGTTGCTCATGGGCATGTTAGCTTGTAAAAATTGTTTTGCCCATGCACTGAAACCAGTGGGCTCTGTGCCGGGAATTAAGCCCGCCCAACTGCCACTGGACATGACAGACCAATAAGAAACAGGCTCTCCTTTACCGGTATAGCGCGTGTCGTATTCATCAGGCAAGCCTAAATCATGACCATATTCATGGGCACATACCCCAGCAGCGGCATCAATCGGTTGAATGGTGTAATCATAGGCAGCCATCATGCCTTCAAAACGATCCACGTCACTGGAGGTACCTGGAATTTTAAAAATCTTACCTAAATTCCAACGATGTGACCAAATAGCATCTTCGCCTAAATCACCACCACCTGCTTCTTCACCTACACTGGAATGGAAAATCATTAAATGATCTACGACTCCATCAGGCTCACGAAAATTACCATCATTATCATAATCGTAACGGTCTTCCTGATCGAACTCACTCAGATCGATATTAGGGTCTTTTGCTGCAGCTTCTAATGCTTCTCTCACGAGTTCTCGCACGAGTGGCTCGTTTTCATTATCCCCATAATAGCGAGCAGACTCTTTAGCCATATACCAGCCAGCTACGTTACCTTTAACACTATAACTGCCGCCTGATTGCTGCTCATAAAATTGGCGCATGGAAATTAAGTTTTTACCATTAGGGCCTGTATAACCAGTACCAGAAAACAATAACCGCTGATAATGGTCCCCGGTATAGTCCTCATAATACATATCAGTATCTTCAGGGCCTACGTCATTATGTTTATAGTCAGGAAATTCTACCAAAACCGCTAATACTTTATCGGTGCGAGTGCCCCCTTTATATTGCTCCAATTGAATAGAATGTAAGTTTTTGCTTGGGAAGTGTTGGTGAAAATCCTTAAAGTCAAATACCTGCAGATGATGCTTTTGCTGTTTTTGTAATTGTGCTGCCTGTTGTGCTAGCTCTCCAGATTGAGCAGTATGCTGCGCTTGTCGTTGTTGTAAATAGTTTTTTAAAACAGCTTTTGCTTCTTGGTTAGTGGCTGTTTGATCGATTTTACCCGATTTTTTTAACATGCTAATGAGCTTCTCCTCATTAGCTAGCGGCATATCAAATGGTTGGCCATTGTCAAAGGGCGCGGCAAAACTCAACGAGCTAGCCAATAGCGTGCCTACTGCCGAAGCAGCAAATACTCGCTTATAAGACACGTTAAAACCTCCTAATGTGTTTTTATTGTATATCGGTGGGATCGGGTATACCGCAGATTATTTAGGGCTTGAGTAGTCTCAAGTCAGGATTTTTCTTATGCTGTTATACCCTTTGCGGTTAGTAATACCACAGTTTAAACAGTCGCTTTAACCGACCTGTTAGGTTATAGCAAAATAAAGATATAAAACTCAAGCAAAAAGTAACACGAATTTACATTAGTTAACTATTGTCGGGCAATTGTAATCAATTATTTCTATATATTTATATTATTTGCTCTTACGGTAAGGAGTTACTTGATTTGATTAAAAGTAGCCTTCGTCAATTAACCTAAAGTAGTAAAGCTCTCTACAAAAAAAACTATTTTTTTTAAAAATAGTTTAAAAAGAAAGCTATTGTGACTATTTAGTCGTATTTTTATTTTAGATAATTGAAATTTAGAAAAAAATAAAGCAGCCTCAAAGGATGCTTTATTTTACGACGGTTTTTAAGTACTCAGATTACTATTTATAATGACTGTTGCTGAATCTCTTGCTGATTTTGTTGGGCTGTATTATCGTCTAACCCATAACTGACTCTAATCGCCGCTGCACTCATATCTTCTGCTTGATCAATGACTTCAATCAATAGTCCATACTTTGGTAAAATACGACCAGCATCAGGTATTTCTTTATTCATATAATCAAATAAGTCAAAGAAGGTAGCCGTATTATAAAGCTGATGATCTTGTAATGTATAACCATCACTTGAGGTCAGATTCAGTGGTGACTGCTGCCATGTTAAACTAAGGGCTGCATCTCTCATTTGAAAACGAGTAGAAGCCACTTGTGCATCAGACTCTTTTTCCCAGCGTAATACAGATTGGTCAGCATCCACGACACCTAAAAAGCCTTCACCTGGATGTACGCCTACCCAGTTATTTGTGTATTTATCATTAGCAAACCAAACCACTAACCCAGGGTCGTAAGTCATTAATTCACGATTGAAATTAATATGCTTTAAGCCTTGGTCAACTCCTTCATGATTACGCCATTCAAGTAAATAGTATTGATCAGCCATAAAGTAACCAGGGTCTACTGCAAAACCCTGCATAGTAAAGACACTGTCACCCTCAGCATTGTCCTCCAGTAGCAGCTGGTCATTATCAATGATGGTAATATCGTCCACATAAAAACCAGCTTCAGAAGTGCCTACATCAGTCAAATAGTTAAAGCTTAAGGTTATTTTATGGCCTCTGAATTTGGATAAATCAAAACTAACATCCACCCAGCCATCAGAGTTTCCAGTAATGCCCCAGCCATGGCCAATCTCATGAGGATCTTCATGAGTCGTTAAATTACCAGGAATAGGGGTGCCATTAACCAAGATCCTCGCATAATCATAATCCTGCTCGATTTGATACCAGGCTTTAAACTCCAGCACAGGGGCCTGAGCGGTAGTTAAATCCAGCTCAATACTCATTAGCTGATTTAATTCATCCCCACGACCACTGAAATATTCTTTTTCCCCTTGATAGGGTTGATTAACCACGACTTTTTCAGGAGGGAGATTTACCCTTACTACATCAAGATACTCCGCTTTCTCATTAGCCTGGTCTAATAAAAAGGTTAAACCACGACGGTTGAGTTCATCCATGTTAACACTAGTACCAGATAGCCAATTACCTCCTAAATTCGCTTGTAAATACTGTCGTGCCCAAGGGCTAAACCCAGTAGGCTCTGTACCTCTGATTTTACCGCCATGGCTACCACTGGACATAATTGACCAGTAAGCAATGGGCTCACCTTTGCTATCACGATGGGTGTCGTATTCATCAGGTAAACCTAAGTCATGGGCATATTCATGGGCACATACCCCAGCAGCGGCATCAATGGGTTGAATAGTGTAATCATAGGCAGACATTTCAGAGCCAGGGATTTTATAAACCTGACGTAAATTCGAACGATGTGACCAAATAGCATTTTCCCCTAAATCACCACCGCCACTTTCTTGCCCCACACTGGAGTGAAAGACCATCAAATGATCAATGATGCCATCGGGCTCACGTAAATCACCATCATTGTCATAGTCATAGCGATCTTCTTGGTCAAATTGGGTTAAATCAATGTTAGGGTCTTGAGCAGCAGCGGCAAGCGCTTCTCTAACCAAGTCAGGTACTTTAGGATCAGGGCGGCCTTCACCATAATATTTAGCGGGATTTTTGGCCATATACCAACCAACGACTTGGCCATCAACACTATAACTGTTGCCTGATTGCTGCTCATAATATTGACGCATGGAAATCAGTTTTTCTTGGTTTGGTCCAGAATAACCTGAATCAGAAAATAACAGTCGGGTGTAATGGGGAATATTATAATCAGGATAATAGCGCTCAGTATCCTCAGGACCTACTTCATTATGTTTATAGTCTGGAAACTCAATTAATAATGCCAACACTTTATCTTGAGTTTTTTTACCTTGATATTGTTGGGTTTGTTGTTGGTTATTTAATTGTCCTGGGTAAGTAGGCAATTGCCCGGTTTGTTGATACTGAAATTGCTGAGCTTGTTTTAACCGTTGCTTATGACGTGTTAATGCCTGTCGATCCAATTCACCAGGTATCATTTGCAAGGTTTTTGATTTTGTTTCTTTTAAATAAGCTAGTACAGCTTTTGATGCTTCTGCGGGGCTTGCATCCTGATTTAAACGCCCGGTTTTTTTTAATAGTTTAGTGATACCCACTTCGTCAGCAATCGCTAAGTCGGCAGTGGAGTGAGGCAGTGTAGGGCTAGCAGCACAAGCAGCCCCCACCATTAGACTACTCGCTAATAGTGAAATAGACGACAGTCTGAACATTCAAGCTCCTTATTTATTGTTATTCATTATTAGGAATTTATACCCTTCAATGGGCTTTTTATGGGAAGGGAACAGCACACAACACCCTGTTGCTTACAACGGTTTTGTTATTTCATGACCATAAGCAGCGCTTTGCTGAGAGTGTCATTACGTTGTTTTAAATAAGCTGACGCTAAAAGTAAATAAAAAGGAATCGTTAAATACGACTATATAGTCTGAATGTAAATTTTGAAGTTCAGTTATTTAACGGTGAAGGTTGGGTTATTAGCTTTGGTACTGGGTAAACATTTGGGGCCAGGTCTGCATTACGATACTCCTAAATACGAAAGAATAAGTGGTAAAGTAAGACTTGACCCCACAGGGAAACTACGGTGATTTTTTAGGCGGTTTATTTTTTCTGGCTTGATTTAATTTAGCTCTTTTTTCTAAGTACTGCTGTATCGCTTGTTGTATATCTTCCTTGCTAGCATCGGGTGATATTTTGCCGGATTTTTTTAACATCTCGACTATCCGGTCATCTTGAACCACAACTGGAGAAGACCCTGCAGGACTTGTTTTGGCAGCTGCCGCTGGTACAGGGGGGTCACCTGCATAACTGGTTGCGATGAAACTGATCAAGATAATACTGGTTAAAATAGTTTTCATGCTTCGCTCTTTTTATTATACCCTCACCCCAACCCTCTCCCAGAGGGAGAGGGGGCTAATATGCGACAACTTCCCGCAGGGGATCTCTGCTCTAGAGTTTCGCAAAAAGCTAGCGGATACGGAGTGAAATCACACTTAATGTTTCATTAGACCCAAACAACACTACACAAGTTTCTTACTGGCTAAAAGTTTATTCTGGCACTTGATACCGAACATTAATTATCCAGTAAGTTTGTTCACCTTCGGGTGTGTTTACAACCACTTCATCATCCAATTGTTTTCCCAACAACGCACGAGCTAAAGGGGCATCCATACTAATTAGCCCTTGTTTTAAATCAAACTCATCAGGACCAACTATTCGATAGGTGAATGCTTCACCTGCTTCATTTTCTAATTGTACCCAGGCACCAAAATAGACTTTACTGGTATCGCTGGGTAATTGATCAACAACCACCAGTTTATCGAGCCGTTTTCTTAAATAGCGTACCCGGCGATCAATTTCACGCAGTTGCTTTTTACCATAGATGTATTCCGCATTTTCAGAGCGGTCACCTAAGGCGGCAGCCTCACTTACAGCTTGAGTGACTTGAGGGCGTTTAACTCGCCACAAATAGTCCAACTCCTCCTTTAACCGGGCATGGCCAGCAGGTGTAATATAATGATTGCTTGGCGGCTGAGGAGGGCGATAACGACTCATAATGTATATCCTGTAGCCAAACTTATCTGTTGTATTTATACCCTTTGTGAGTTTATGGGAATTTGACACTCAATAGCCATCCCTAAAAACCCTACACTTTGGGTATTGTATTCGTTTAAAACCGTTGACACTTGTTAAAAAAATGTATTCAACGAAACCTAATTAGTGTATCTTACAGGCCTTTTTTGCAGGATCGAAGTAGCCACTGTGAAACGCTATAAACAATCCATTTTATCCGATTACTTTATAGTGCAGGATTTAAACAATAACGTGAAGCATCTCATGGAGGCTAACTATGATATAGAAGCCTCGATGGATCGCACCCTGTGCACTGAAGTATTACAACATTCACGTTATGTGGATGTGCTCACTGGTGCTCAGATCGGGAAGGTTTGCCCTATTTGTAAGGCCATTTTAGATCGCCGAATTAGTAACATGCCACGCAGTAAGTCAGCCTCTAGTCGAAAAATCGACCAGGAAGAGGCATTAGAGCCACAACAACTGGCATTTGACTTTTAAACTCATTTCCTTTGACCGGCTCACTTTTTATCAACTGAACTAGACAAATCACGCAGCTATCTATAGCCCAGCTATTTAGTCAAATAGATGGGCTAGCGGCTTTGCTATATATTGTTACTCTGCACTGGTTGGTGAAGGACAGCGCTTTTCTAACACACCTTTTAGCTTATTTCTCATTTCAAGAATAATATTTTCGGTGGTTGACCAATCAATGCAGGCATCGGTCACTGAGACACCATATTGCATGTCATCAGAAATTTTCTGATTTCCCCAACCAATATTACTCTCCACCATCAAGCCAATAATGGACTTATTACCTTCAATAATCTGATTGGCCACATTATCCAGTACCAACGGTTGTAATGCTGGGTCCTTATTAGAGTTGGCATGACTACAATCGATCATAATATTGGCCGGTAGTTGATGGCTCAGTAACTCTTGCTCACACAGTGCTACATTGACTGAGTCATAGTTAGGTCGACCATTTCCACCCCGAAGCACGACATGCCCATAAGGGTTACCTTTAGTGTGAATAATAGCCACCTGCCCCTGGCGATTAATTCCTAGAAAACGGTGTGGGCTGGAAACAGATTCCAGCGCATTAATAGCCACTGTTAAACTGCCATCAGTACCATTTTTGAAGCCTACGGCAGACGACAACCCACTCGCCATTTCCCGGTGGGTCTGCGACTCTGTGGTACGCGCACCGATGGCCGACCAGCTAATCAAATCTTGTAAGTACTGTGGTGAAATAGGGTCTAATGCTTCTGTTGCGGTGGGTAAACCTATTTCTGCAATATCTAACAACAGTTGCCGACCAATGCGTAGGCCATCTTGAATTTTAAACGAGTCATTTAAATAAGGGTCGTTAATGAGTCCTTTCCAACCGGTTGTTGTTCTTGGTTTTTCAAAATACACACGCATCACAATATAAAGGGTATCTTGTACAGCTTCTGCCAGTTTTTTTAGGCGAGCAGCATAGTCCTTAGCCGCTTCTACATCATGGATAGAGCAGGGGCCGACAACAATAAACAGTCGGTGGTCCTTCCCATCCAGAATGTTTTGGATAGTTTCACGGCCTTTAGAGACAACATGAGCAGCTTGCTCAGTCAGTGCTATTGACTGCTTGAGCTCTTCCGGGGTAACCAGTAGATCTTGAGACTCTACATTCAGGTTATCAATGATAATGTCCGACATTTTAATTCCTACTAAATACAAACTACCCGCTAAGCGGGTAACAAGAACCTTATTTGTGATTGCGTATGTTGATGTAGCTTTATAATTCACTCCTCAACAGTTTCTATTGTAAGAGAAGTTGCAAGAAAATCAGCTGTTTGACAAAAATAATTTGTTATGAGACAGATAAATTCTGTTTATCAGCACATTTGTTAGTCAATTTTGACAGTGTTTATGATTGTCTACTGCACTTGTTAGTTATTTGATAGGGAGGATCTTAAAAAAAGTTCGCCATCAGTTGTTGAAAACGACTTTCTCAATCACTATGTAAATAAACACAATGGAATGTTGATAGAGAGTTTCATTGCTATTTTGTATCGATTCTTTGTCGCTATTTGGAAAACAGCTTATGAGAATGCTGGCTATTTTAAGTGTAAATATCTTACTCACGATTATCTACTACAGCCCATTAGCCTTGGGAGCCATTCCTAGTGTTGACGCTTCAGGAAAGCCTTATCCCTCTCTAGCGCCGATGCTAAAACAGGTGAATCCAGCAGTAGTCAATATTGCAACTTATTCTACCCTGCAGTATCGGTACAACCCGCTATTAAATGACCCCTTTTTCCGACATTTTTTTGATATTCCTGACCAGAAACAGTATCGTCAACAGCCCAAAAAACAACAGCAGAGCGCTGGCTCCGGGGTGATTGTCAATGCCCAAAAAGGGGTTGTATTAACCAATTACCATGTGGTTAAAGATGCTGATGAAGTACAGGTATCCTTAATTGATGGCCGCAGCTATCAAGCTAAAGTCATTGGCTCAGATCCTGATTTGGATATCGCTGTACTAAAAATAGACGCCCGTAATTTAACTGAAGTAGTCATGACAGACTCCAATAATCTGGAAGTGGGTGATTTTGTTGTTGCGATTGGCAACCCATTTGGTTTGGGTCAAACCGTAACGACAGGTGTGGTCAGTGCATTAGGTCGAAGTGGCTTAGGAATCGAGGGCTATGAAAACTTTATTCAAACCGATGCTTCCATTAATCCTGGCAACTCTGGTGGTGCCCTGGTTAATTTGAAAGGCGAACTAGTCGGGATAAATACCGCTATTATTGCCCCAGCGGGTGGTAATGTAGGTATTGGTTTTGCTATCCCGATTAACATGGCAAAAGCCAGTATGATGCAAATTATCAAACATGGCGAAGTGAGACGAGGCCAAATTGGCGTTGGTATACAGGATATAACTCCAGGCTTGCGGGAAGCCTTTAACTTAGCCAATGGTCAGTTGGGCGTATTAATTACCCATGTGACAAAGGGCTCGCCAGCCGAAACAGCAGGGCTCAAGTCTGGTGATGTTATTTTAGCCGTGGATGGTGAAACTACCTCATCAACGGGGCAACTCCGTAGCCAGCTAGGTATTAAATCCATTGGCGATCAAGTAAAACTCATGATTTTACGCGAAGGTAAGCAAAAAAATGTAGCCGTTACTGTAGCCAGCCCAGAAGGGCTTACTGTCAGCAGTGGCCAACTGCACCCCTTGCTTGCAGGTGCTCAGTTTAAAAACAACCCTGATGGTGAAGGTATTCTTGTGGCATCCTTAATACCTAACTCTGCAGCTGCCTATAGTGGTTTAAGGCCAGGGGATATTATTATTGGGGCTAATAAACAACGAATTTTTAGTCTTGAATCTTTTCATCGGGCACTGCAAAAAAGCCAGTCTTCGGTTTTATTATATATTAACCGGAATGGTGCAGCCCTGTACTTAGTCATTCGGTAACAAACAGGGCGGAGGAACATGAAGCCATTTGCCATCCTAAACGTGCCTCCAGAGTCTGGTAAAACAGTGACTCTGGGGCTTCATTAATGCTCTTCAGTAGCAAGTTAGCGAACCAGACTTTTAACGGCTCATTTGGGCAGCTACATCCTTGTCCAGAGTTAACGTCCTAGAAAATACTGAAAAGCCAACTACATTAATAAGCAGCATGACGCCTGAAATAGAATACAAGAGTGCTATTCCGACTTCTGGGCCAACACCAATAAACTGACCGAAGTTTACAGCAAGCAGTCCATCCTCACTCATCAAAGGGATAAATACATAATCAGCTAGCGGTCCTGCTATCAGTAGTGCTAGCGGGTAAGCTAAATTCACTATGAGCTCTTGAATACCCAACACACGTCCCTGGATATGTTTTGGCACCATGACTTGCCAAATGACTTGATAATCACTACTGATAATAACGACTAAAGCGGTTAAGATAAACACCATGATGCTAATTAACGTCACGGATAAATGAGGGGCGCTAAAAAAACCAATACTCATCATTAGTACTACGCCCAGCATTGAAAAGTTAATAAACATCATTAATACACGTTTGTTGAGACCACCCCAAACTCCCATAATTAAACTGCCCGAAATGGTTCCAATACCTGCGATAGCAAGTATATTGCCTAGATGGGTTAAGTCGGTAAAACTAAGAATTAGCGGTGTAAATAGAGCCTGAATAACCCCTATAAAAAAACTAGCGATAGTGAAAAATGATACTAACTGTAATAGTCGAGTGTTTTGTTTTAGATAGTTTACACCATACAAAAAATGCTGTTTCCAAGTAGCAAACGAATTAATTTTTTGCTCATCATTATTTTGACTTGGTTTTTCTCTTCCATCGGCATCACCTAAAAAATTAGCTAAGACGACAGATAAAACGATCGCAAGAATAAATGTAATAATATCGATAATAAATATGAGCTCTAAATCAAATTTACCTAATAAAAAAGCTGCCGCCGCAGGTACAACAACTTGAATAATACCAAACAAACCACGCACTACACCTTGTGCTCGACCTAAGTGCACTTTGGGTACTAAAACAGGAATAAGCACTTTAAAAACCTGATAAACCAGGCCATTAAATATAGCACCGACTGCAACTAAAATAATTAAGGCCCATAGCCATAGTGTATTAGAAAAGAAAAGTATGAGTAATAGTAATGAGCAAACCCCTGCCACTAAGTGACCAATAATCATTAACTTAACCCGAGGGTATTTATCGATTATTGTTCCAAATAAAGGTGATAGTATGAGTTGTGGCGCTAGGGTGACAAACCCAATTAACCCATAAGTGGTTGCAGACTGGTACTTTTGGTATACCCACTGACCTAAAGCAAAATCTGTCAAATTAGTGCCTAAGATTGATGGTATGGTTGCAACGAGTAACCAAATAAAATATTTACTATTTGATTTTTCTGTTTGCTCATAACTTTCTTCTGCTGAAGAAAAATGCTCATTTACCTGTGACGACAACGTTATTTTCCTTTAAGTCGAAAGCAATGCATTAGCAATAAAAATATGCAAGTGATCTTTGTAGTTGTAAGGCTTAGATAAACCCTACAATTACTGTCAATTAAACAAAATAGAACATTAAATAAGCTCAACTTCTTGTTTTTTCACAGCTAGTTGATTTGCATTTAAACACGTTTGTTCTATAAGATGAGACATTTCATCCAAACAAGCATATTGGTAGATCTCTGAAATGTTGAGCTGTACTTCAAAGGTATGCTTAATCAAAGATAGCAATGGTAATATGAATAATGAGCTTCCGCCTAAATCAAAGAAGTTGCTCTTAGGTCCAATAGTATTTGCCTCATTTAACGATAATAACTCGCACCATAGATTAGCTAACATTTGCTCAATATGGGTTAAACAGCTTTCCATGTTTGACTGAGCAAGTTGATCGGAGCCTACGGTGGATTGATAGTCAGGCTTTAACAATAAGGTCTTAAGTTGATTGATACTCTCTTGATTTACGACAAGTAAGTCGTTAACGCGAGTGGTCTTTTTATCAACAATAACAGATAACAGTTGCTTGATACTCTCAGCTATCGTTTTCATTACCTCTAGTGAAAGCTGTGGCGCAGCATATTTTAGTCTGAACTCTAACGCTTCTTCGGGAAAAACCACTACTGATAACGGATAATGGAAATCATCTGTTCCTGAAGTAGGGCCCATTGCTAATTGTTGCTGTTGCGTTTCGCTATGACTAGCATTGTTGCTAGAAGGGTAGTTTTCAAAGACTAACAGCGTATCAAACAAATCACTGCTTGTTTTTACCTCACTCCAACTGGCGATATCAGACAATGGGGCATAGCAGTATTCATCATGGTTAAGCTGAGAGGTATGCAATGCTTGTAACCACGTTTGAGTGTTAGTGCCTTGAGTGGGCAATTGAATGCGCAAAGGCAGGCTATTTATAAATAAACCAATGATTTGTTCCACATGAGGGATTGCTGCCGGTCTACCTGAACGTGTACTACCAATGACAACATCTGTTTTATTCAAGTATTGTCCCAATATAATTCCAATAACACCTTGAATAAGGGTATTTAACGTAACCTGGCAATCACTGGCAAAGCGATTAAGTGCTAAAGTGAGTGTCTTAGATAAGGTAAACACATGCTCTTTGAATTGAACTGGTAGATCTTTGTTATTAGCAACCAGCAGTGTGGGTTGATTAAAGCCTGAAAAGTACTGTGTCCAATAACCCTTCGCTTGCTCTCGGCTTTGTTGTTGCAACCAGGCAATATAATTACGATAAGGTGTCACTTGAGGACTATTTAAGGCGAGGGCTTTCCCATTAGAAAAATGTTGATAAACATTAAATAATTGATTAAAAATTAAATGCAAGCACCAGCCATCAATCAGTGCGTGATGTTTTGTCCAAATAAACCGGTATTGATTATCGGCTTCCTTTATTAATACAAAACGCATTAAGGGTGCCTGCTCAAACGACAAGTCGGTGATTCGCTCTTGTTTCAATAAATCCTTTAATGCTGCTTGCTGTTCCCGCCCAGAAAGATGGCACCAGTCTAACTCTCGCCATGATAAATCAACGTTTTTTTGAATCAGCTGTAAGGGCGTTGTTGTATTAAGATGAACAAAAGCGGTACGAAAAATAGCCTGTCTTGCCACTACATATTCCCAGCTTTGCTTAAAAAAAGCAGGCGTTAGGTTTGATAATTGAATGCATAACTGCGGCATATAAACGCCAAGCCCAGGTAGCTTTTCACTTTCAAATAGTAAACCTTGTTGCATTTTAGTGCAGTCATATAAGTCCTCAAACTCTCCATAATGCTTGACAAGTTTATCAAGCGATTGTTGACTGATAGTTGCTAAAGGAAAGTCACTAGGCGTATAACTTCGTGTGGCTTGTTGGCAGTGATTAATTATTTGCTGTAAGTATTTAATATATTGTGTTGCTAATTGTTCAATTGCCGTCAGTTCAAACTGATCTTGGTTATAGTCAAAAGACACGGCTAACCGATTATCAATCACCTCACAGGTCACCCCTAGCAGATAAGCTCTCTGTCGGTTAAGGCTAATACAGTCTCCCACGCCGTCAAATGTCCATTGGTGGTTCGCTTGTTCACTGGCTGCTTGATCAAATTGCCCTAAGTAATTAAATACAATGTCAGTATTGGTTGGCGTAGCTGATAGGTGCTGCAAACTCAAATAACGGATGATGCCATAACCAATCCCCCGATTAGGAACAGCACGGAGCTGTTCTTTAACAGCTTTTATTTGGTCGCCTAAATGATTACTCAGTGATTTTGTTAAACAAACGGGATAGATAGAAGTAAACCAACCAACCGTTTCAGTAAGGTCAACATCATTAAATAGTGATTCACGGCCATGTCCTTCAAGGTCTAAGCGTATGCTTTGACCAGCTGTCCATCCAGTGATACTTAACAATAGGGCTGTTAACAATAAGTCATTAATTTGTGTATTATAAGCAAAGTGACTTTTTTTAAGTAAGTCAATTGTCGTACTTTCATCAAGCGCCTCTACAACGACACGAGTGGTCAAATAACGATTATCTTTTACCGCCTTAACGGGTAAAGACGTGACTGCTGTTGAACAGGCTGCTTGCCAATAAGCTTGCTCAGCGGCTAATGCATCTGAGAGGCTATAGTTCACTAGCTGTTGACCCCATGCCTGGTAACTCGTGGTTTTTGCTCCTAAGTTAATTGTTTGGTTTGCATGAGTCATGGTTAATGCTGTTTGGAAATCAGCTAAGAGTATTCGCCAAGATACACCATCAACAATTAAATGATGCATTATCCAGAGTAATTGATCCGGAGTGCCCTTAGGCGTTTTAAACCATACCCAACGGCACAAAGGCGTCTGCGTTATATCAAATATCCGTTGAATATGATTTGCCTGCTGTTGCAGTTCAGCGACATAGTTTTCTTGAGTAAAATGCGTTAAGTCATTCTCTATAATTGATTGAGCAATATCTTCACTGGAAATATCATGATAGCTTGCTTCCCAAC
Source organism: Spartinivicinus marinus (assembly GCF_026309355.1). Taxonomy (NCBI): domain Bacteria; kingdom Pseudomonadati; phylum Pseudomonadota; class Gammaproteobacteria; order Oceanospirillales; family Zooshikellaceae; genus Spartinivicinus; species Spartinivicinus marinus. The sequence continues at coordinate 5,787,676 of NZ_JAPJZK010000001.1, read as the reverse complement.
TTGCGCCAGACTGTTTAAAGCTTAGTCTAAATACATCATGACGCGCATATAGGGCTGATAGTATAGCCAACAACTGTTGTTTATTGGTGTTATCAGATAACCTAACCATCACAGCTTGATTGAAATGGTGTAAGTCTGTTTGATCACCCGCCAAAAAGTAGTGTTGAATAGGCAGCAAGGGCTGGGTTCCCATGACGGCTTGCTGTTGCGCTTTTTCTACCATGTTTTTGGTGAAACCTACTTGGTTGGCAAGGTTAGCAATACATTGATGCTCAAAAATCTGGCGAGTGGTTAACTTGATACCTGCCTTAAGTGCCATCGATGCTACCTGGATAGCCAAAATAGAGTCTCCACCAATCGTAAAGAAGTTGTCGTATATGCCTATTTGTTTAATATTTAAAACCGTTTGCCATACCTTGACTAGGGTGGTTTCAAGCTCGGTCTTAGGTGGTGTATAATTTTCAGATGGTTGTTGATAACTTGGTTCAGGCAGGGCTTTTCGATCAACTTTGCCATTCACATTCATTGGAAACTGCTCAAGCCTAGAATAGGCTGCTGGCAACATATACTCTGGTAACTGTGCCGCTAAGTGATTATGTAAGCTTATTAACAAAGCGGCTTTATCTAAAGGAACTTGATGCGTTGTAAAGTAAGCCACCAGTCGTTTTGTTAGCTGAGCATCTTCTTTTACAACCACGAGTGCTTCATTGACTTCAGGGTGAGTCGCTAAACGTGATTCAATTTCACCGAGTTCAATGCGGAAACCGCGAATTTTTACTTGATAATCCACACGGTCTACAAACTCAATTCGACCATCAGCTAAACGACGCACTAAATCACCCGTTCGGTAGGCTCGTTTTTCTGCTGAAGGATCAACAGGATCTGGGATAAACTTGTCGTCAGTTAATGCCGGACGGTTTAAATAACCTCGACCAACCCCTTGACCACCAATATATAACTCACCTGTTACGCCAATGGGAGTAGGGTTGAGATCATGATCTACAATATATGCCTTAATACCAGGTAGTGACTCCCCGATCGTTAGCTGACGAGTTGCAGGATGGTAAGAGTCAATGGTTGAACAGATGGTTGTTTCCGTTGGCCCATAAGCATTATAAAAGTAGCGATCAATAGACCACTCATCGGCAAGGGTTTGAGAACAACGGTCACCTCCCACTATTAACGTGGTTACTGATAGCCAGTCTTTTTTATCAAGTGCTGCTAGTAGGGCAGGGGGCAGCAATGCATGGGTAATATGATGATGGCGAACCGCTGCTGATAAGCATTCCGCTGACTGAATCACGGCTTGTGGGAATAAGTAGAGGCCTGCTCCAGACGTCAGAGCCATTGTCCATTCCCACGTAGCAGCATCAAAGCTAAATGATGCAAACTGCAATACACGACTGTTTTCGGTTAACTTAAAAACAACCTGCTGAGCCGCCATTAAATTAAGTAAACCACCATGCTCTAACATTGCCCCTTTGGGTTGGCCAGTGGAGCCGGAGGTATAAATCACATAAGCCAGGTCATTGGGTTGAACATGAACAAAAGGATTATTTTCATGTTGCTGTGAAAGTTGTTCGGCGATATTGTTCAGACAAATAATGTTATCATCGACATTAGGCAATACAGATGTCAGTGAACTTTCAGTTAATAATAGGCGAGGCTGACTATCATTTAACATAAAAGCCAAGCGTGCTTCAGGACTAAATGGGTCTAAAGGAATATAGGCAGCACCTGCTTTTAAAATACCAAGGGTTGCTACAATTAGCTCAATAGAACGGTGCAAACAGAGACCGACTAACTCACCAGGTTTGATACCTTGTTCTAGTAGATAGTAGGCTAACTGATTGGCGCGCTTATTTAACTCAGTATAAGTCAGTTGCTGATTATTAAAAACCACCGCAATATTATTTGGCGTCTTCGTCACTTGATTTTCAAATAACTGATGAATTGACGAATCAGTCAATAATGCTATAGGTGGCTTATTCCACTGATGTAAAAGCTGATGCTCTTGCTGTGGAGTTAATAATTTCAGCTGAGACAAACGGGCATTGGGGCTCGAAACAATGCTCTGTAAAAGTGTTTCATAACTTCTAGCTAAGCGTTTAATTGTTGAGTCAATAAATAGATCGGTGTTGTACTCCCAGGCAAGCTTAAACCCTTGACTACTTTCTTCAATATTTAGTGTTAAATCAAATTTCGCAACGGTTGCAGGGACATTAACTGAAGACACCGTTAAATTTGGTAATTCAATTGGTGGCTCCTCATTATTTTGTAATGCAATGACCACCTGAAATAAAGGGTGATGATTTAATTTGCGAGTCGGTTGTAAAGTCTCGACTAACTGTTCAAAGGGCAGCTGTTGATGAGCATAAGCCCCCAAGGCTCGCTCACGGCATTGGGTTAACAAGTCGGTAAAAATGGGGTTATCGGTTAAATCAGCTCGCAACACTAGGGTATTCACAAAAAAACCTATCAGCGGGGCCACTTCTGGCTGCTCCCGATTAGCCACTGGAGTACCCACCACAATATCGGTTTCACCACTGTAGCGACTGAGTATGATGGCAAAGGCTGCATGCAAGCCCATAAATAAGGTGGCATCTTGCTGTAAACACAAGGCTTTAAAGGGCAGGCTGATATCCGCTGCAATGGTTTGTTGATAAACAGCGCCTTGAAAGGTTTGTACCGCCGGACGTGGTTTATCCAAGGGCAAGCTGTGAACTTCTGGGAGACCTTCTAGTTGTGTTTGCCAATAACCTAGCTGGCGCATCAACTCCTCACCCTGTAAGTAGTTGCGCTGCCACTGAGCATAATCCGCATATTGAATGGCCAGTGCCGGTAATGGATTGGGTAATCCTTGATGGTAAGCGGTATACAGCTGATTTAACTCATTGATCAACAGGGACATGGACCAACCATCGGCGGCTACATGATGCAAGGTGATGAGCAACAAGTGAACCTCTGGCGCAAGCTGAATTAACTGAGCCCGTAGCATCAGGTCTTGGCTTAAATCAAAGGGTTGTTCAGCTTCAGCCTGAATCAACACCTCTAGCCTGTTTGTCTGCTCGGTAGTCGCTATGCCTAAATGACTTAGGTCTGTAACGGGTAAGTTGATTGTGTTAGGGGCCGGTTGAATAGACTGATAAGCCTGGCCATTCTCCGTGTGTAGTTGGGTCCTCAGGCTCTCATGACGAGCTAGGATAGTGGTCAGTGCCTGGGCTAACGCTGCTCGGTTCAACTCCCCTGATAGATGTAGCGCTTCCGGCATATTGTAATGCGCACTGCTTCCCTCCATTTGGTCAATAAACCATAGCCGTTGCTGGGCAAAAGACAGGGGTAGCTGTTCCGTTCGAGGCGCAACAGGAATAGTCAGTGGGCTGGTGCTTTGTGGCATCTGATCAATCAACTGAGCCAGTGCGCTAAGGGTTGGATGGGTAAACAGCTGTTTTATTGTCAAGGTTGTACCTAAGGTTTCTGCCAACAATGCACTCAGCCGAATGGCTAACAACGAGTGCCCGCCAAGTTGGAAGAAATTATCATCAACCCCCACAGGTTCCTCGCGTTGCAATACCTGCTGCCATAAGCTAGCCAGTGTTACCTCTGTGCTAGTTCTGGGTGCAACAAACTTATTTGCTTTGCTACTGTAGCTAGGTGCAGGCAGGGCTTTACGATCTACCTTACCATTACGGGTTAAGGGCAGTGCTGCAACCTCTACCACCGCTGCAGGCACCATATAATCTGGAAGCTTTTGTTTCAGTACTTGCAGCAGACTTTCCTCACTGCACGAGACCTGGTTACCTTCGGCCACCACATAAGCCACCAGCTGCTGAATGCCAGGTTGGTCTTCTCGTAATACCGTTACCCCCTCTTTCACAACAGGGTGAGTGAGCAGTTGAGCGGTAATTTCCCCTAACTCAATACGAAACCCTCGTAGCTTTACTTGTTGATCAACTCTTCCCACAAAGGCTAGGGCGCCGTCTGGCAGCCAGCGGACCAAGTCCCCTGTTCGATAGAGGCGATCAGCACTGTTATTACGAAAAGGGTGAGGGATAAAACGTTCTGTGGTAAGCGCTGGTTGATTTAAATAGCCTCGTGCTAAGCCAGCACCACCCGTGTATAACTCACCCACAACACCTGATGGAACTGGTTGCTGATGTTTATCCAACACGTACACTTCTGTTTGGTTTATCGGAAAGCCAATGGGTACTGGGCGGTCACTGGACCAGTCGGCAGGAATGGGGTAGCAACAGGTAAAAGTGGTGTTTTCAGTAGGGCCATAACCATTGATCAAATTGGCGGCGGGGTATTGCTGATAAAACCGCACGACAGAGGCCGGTGAGACCACATCGCCACCGGTTAACAAGTAGCGTAGTGAAGGCAGAGGGGTGGTGCTTAGGGCCGCAAACTGATCAAAGAGTCCAGCTGTTAGCCAGAGGATATTCACCTGATACTGGTGAATAACCTCCTTCAGCTGGGGGATATCCATCGTATCAAAGGGATATAAAACCAACTGGCCTCCATTGAGTAAAGGCCCCCACACTTCCAGAGTAGTGGCATCAAATACAACCGATGCGGCTTGCAACATGACTGTCGCTTGGCTTAGAGGGACCACCGGGTTATTGCAGACCAGACGCATCACTCCCATATGGGGAACCTGCACCCCTTTGGGTTGACCAGTTGAGCCAGAGGTGTAGTTGATATATGCCAAGTGGCTGGAAGTAAGCGACTGCTGTTTTGGGTTCGTCACTGGATAGTTGCTTAACTGGGCCATTACCGCAGGTGCATCCAGACATAACACGGACTGCCCTGACAATGGCAGCTGGTCTTGCAGCGGTTGCTGAGTGATGAGGTAGGTCACTGCACAGTCAGTCAACATGTACTGTAAACGGGCTTCTGGGTAGTGTGGGTCCAACGGCAGGTAGGCGCCCCCAGCTTTGAGAATAGCTAGCATGGTGATCACCATGTCGATTGAGCGCTCAAGGCAAAAGCCAACGACAGTATCAGGCACAACGCCTTGCTCAATTAAGTAGTGGGCTAGCTGATTGGCCTGCTGATTCAGCATCTCGTAGCTAAGTGAACGGGCCTGATGGTAAACGGCAATGGCGGTGGGGGTACTCGCACACTGTGCTTCAAAGCAGCTGGCAATACAGTCTGTTTGTGCCACCGGGTGGTGAGGCATGGCCCAGGTGTTGGTCAATTGCAGATACTCTGCCTCTGTTAACAGAGTGAGCTGGGAGGTAGGTACTGCTGGAGCCGTCAAAACAGCGTTCAGTAATTGGGTAAAGTGTTGTGCAAGCTGCATAATGGTAGCAGCTGTAAATAAGTCAGTATTGTACTCCCAGTCAAGTGTGAGCCCTGATGCGTTTTCCTCTACCGTTAGGGTTAAATCAAACTTGGCAATATTCCACTCTTCAGGGAGCGAAGTAATGTTTAATCCCGGTAAGTCTAGCGTGCCTTCTTCATGATTTTGCAGGACTAACATTACCTGGAACAACGGGTGATGGCTTATGTCACGAGCAGGCTGAAGTTCCTCTACCAGCTGCTCAAAGGGTACTTGCTGGTGTGCATAGGCATCTAATGCGGTTTTCCGGCACTGAGCTAAGAGCGCTGTGAAACTTGGGTCTGAAGATAAATCAGCTCGAAGCACCACCGTGTTGACAAAGAAGCCAATCAGTGGTGCTAATGCTGAGTTATCTCGATTAGCTACAGGGGTGCCAACAACAATATCAGCTTCTCCACTGTAACGGTTCAGCAACATCGCAAACACAGTATGAAGCCCCATAAACAAAGTCGCTTCATTGTGTTGGCAATAGCCCTTTAGGCCTTCACAAGTAGCCTGGCTAATGTGAGATTGAATGACCTGTCCCTGATAGCGTTGCTCCGCTGGCCGAGAATAGTCCAAGGGCAGTGCATGAAGTGCGGGTAAACGCCTTAGTTGCGCTTTCCAGTAATTAAGTAACTGGGGTAGCCGATCAGATAGGTATTTTCTTTGCCACAACGCATAATCGGCATATTGGATGGGAAGAGGGCTTAACGGGCTGTTACGACCCGAGTAGTACGCTTGGTAAAGTTGACTGACCTCTTCCGTTAACACCCCAAAAGACCAACCATCGGAAGCAATATGGTGCATGGTGAGCAGTAAAATAGCTTTATTTTCGGCGAGCTGCAGCAGCTTACCCCTTAACATCAGATCTTGTTTCAGGTCAAATGGCTGCTCAGCTTCTTGCTGGCGATAATGCGCAATCGCATCCACTTGTTGTGCTTCAGTCATCTCACTGAGATCTACCATAGGCAAGGAAAACTGGGCTGGCGCTGGCTGTATGTGCTGGTAAGCCTGCCCCTGCTGACTCTTGAAAACTGTCCGTAAGCTCTCATGGCGGCAAATCACAGTGGTCAATGCCGCTACCAACCAATCGTAGCTGAGCGCTCCCTCCAGCTGTAAGGCTAAAGGCATGTTGTAATGACTGTTTGAGTCCTCAAGTTGATCGACGAACCACAGTCGTTGCTGGGCAAATGACAACGGAAGTGGCTCATCGGTCTGATTGCGAGGTGTAATAATCTCACTTTTTATTTGTTGCTGTTTTTTCTTTGCCAGCAGCTTTTTCACCAGCGCTTGTTTTTCTGGTGAAAGCTGATCAAGTTTACTTTTTGCAATGGCTGATTTTTTTGTTTGTTTACCTGAGTACATTGAGAAAATACCTTATTCTTCAGCTTCCAACAGGGCTTCAAGTGCTTCGGTGCTAAGTGAATCAACAGAGTCCAAAATATTCAGTAAATAATCAGCCTCTTGCTCATTTTCTGCTTCTTCAATAGCTGCTGATATTGCTTGGATAGTTGGCTTTTCAAATAACAAGCTAATGGCTAATTCAACCTTGAACGTTTGCTGGATCATGTTATTTAGCCGCATCACCAGGATTGAATTTCCCCCTAGCTCGAAAAAGTTAGCGGTGGTGCTGATCGGTGTTTGATTCAACTCAAGCACCGCCTGCCATGCTTCAACTAGGCGTTGCTCCGTTTCAGTGGCTGGCGGTGTATAAACACCCTCGAACTGATGTATCGGTGAAGGAAGGGCTTTACGATCCACTTTGCCATTGGGGGTAGTCGGTAATGCAGGTAATACCGCAAATGCTCCTGGCAACATAAAGTCAGGTAATTGCACCTTTAAATCTTGCCGCAATTGCTGAACCCATTCGCCTTCGTTTTCAACTGTTTTATTCGGTACCACATAAGCCACTAGTCGTTTATCGCCGGGCTGGTCTTCACGAATAATGACTACCCCATCCGCCACTTGAGGTTGTTGAATCAGTGCCGTTTCGATTTCGCCCAGCTCAATCCGAAAACCGCGAATTTTCACCTGATGGTCCACCCGGCCAATAAAGGCCAAGTTACCGTCTGGTAGCCAACGGACTAAGTCACCGGTGCGGTATAAGCGTTCGTTGTTCTCACTGGCAAAAGGGTTCGGGATAAAACGTTCAGCTGTCAGTTCTGGCTGATTCAAATACCCCCGGGCCAAGCCAGCACCGCCGATATAGAGTTCCCCCACACAGCCCATGGGCAACAGCTGTTGCTGTGGATTCAACACATATAACGCCGTATCTGCTGTCCCTTGGCCAATCGACACATGATTACCCAGAGGCTGCTGGTTGACCGTAAATAACGTCGAGGTAATGGTGGTTTCCGTTGGCCCATAGTTATTGATCAGCAGACAGTGATTGACTGCCTCACTTTGTTGCCAAGCCTGGGCAAACGCTACATTCAGTACATCGCCACTGACGACAATGCAGCGTAGTGAGGTCTGTTGCCAGAATGCCTGATCAGCCAGCAGCGGGGTTAACAGCTCTTTGGCATACAACGGGGGGAATTCAGTGATGGTAATGGGGTTGGTTTGCAACCATTCCTTAAACTCAACCGCGCCCCATAACTGATTACTTCTCAAGTACAGCGTGGCACCCGCCGTTAAGCTTTCAAAGACCTGTTCAACAGACGCATCAAAGCCTAGGTTGGAAAACTGCAGAACCCGGTCATGGGAGGTGATGCCATAAGCCGGTTTGATGGTTTCAATATGGCTGACTAAGGTCCGGTGCTCAATCATGACCCCTTTGGGCTTTCCAGTGGAACCGGATGTGTAAATGATATAAGCCAGGTGATCAGGTTGCAGGCCAAGTGTCTTAGGGCAGGGGTTTTCATTGGAAAGGCCATCCAGCCGTGACTGAAAAGCGGGGTCTTTCACATCCACTACGGGTACGGCACTGTCAACAAACTGGGCTTGATGAGGCGCCTGAGACAGAATCACCTGAACCTGACTATCCGCCACCATATAAGCCAAACGAGAAGTGGGGTAGGTCGGGTCTAACGGGACATAGGCACCACCCGCTTTGAGCGTTGCCAGCATCGCAACAATCACCGCCGGAGAGCGATCCAAGCAGATACCAACCAAACTATCGGGTTTTACCCCTTGTTGAATCAAGTAATGGGCAAGCTGATTAGCCTGGCTATTGAGCTGCGCGTAGGTAAGCGACTGGTCTTCAAAAACCAGGGCAACCTGGTCAGGCGTGGTCGCTACTTGTTGTTCAAACAACTCATGGATGCAAGCCTGAGCAACAGCTTGGTGTTGTGCTTGTCCTACCGCAATAATCGAAGCTTGCTCTTCCCTTGAAAGTGGTGTTAATTCGCTTACCGGTTTCTCTAAGCCAGTGAGCATACCCCTCAGCAAATTTTCTAGGTGACCACTCAGCTGTTTAACGGTTGCTTCACTAAATCGTTCAGTTAAATATTCAAACCGAAACAGCATTTGGTTGCCAGGTATTACCGTTAGGCTGAGAGGGTAACTGGTCCGGTCGACCGTATCAGTTTCCTCCACAATAAAGCGGTTATCAGCCGATACAACACTTTCATCAATAGGGTAGTTTTCAAAAATCAGCAGCGACTCAAACAGTGCTTGATCAGCTGGTACCTCGCTCAGTTGCTGAATTTCCACTAGCGGCATATGGCCATATTGTTCATGGGACGGTTGGACTTGATGCAAGCCTTTTAGCCAGTCCATGAGAGAAACCGTTTGCTGATAAGGCACCTGGACTCGCATGGGTAAACTGGTGATAAAGAGCCCTATCATTGCCTCTGAGCTAGGCAAGCTGGTTGGGCGTCCAGACCGGGTATAACCAAACACCACGTCAGTATCACCACTATAGTGGCTAAGCAGCAGAGCCCATGCACCTTGTAATACAGTGTTTAGTGAAACTTGAGCTGTTCTGGCTAGCGCCTGCAGCTGCTGAGAGAATGTTTCATCCAAATACACATCATAAGCATCACTGGCTTCTAGTTCTGATGTTATGACAGGGTTATCAGGCACTAAGTCAGTAGGGGCAGCGAAGCCAGTCAAGTAGGTTTGCCAGTAATCACTGGCTGCTTGCTTATCTTGTGCCTGCAACCAAGCTACATAGCGTTGGTAGGCGATAGGTTCAGCTAAATCACGTGGTATACCATGGTATAGAGACAGCAAATCCTTGAATAATAACTGCACACTCCAACCATCCAGTAATGCATGATGATGGGTCCAAATAAACTGGTACTGATCAGCGGATAACTGAATCAATACCAGTCGCATCAATGGTGGCTGAGCAAAATCAAACGGCGTGGCCCGCTCCTCTACCAATAAGTCAGCCAGCGTCTGTTGTTGCGCTGCATCAGACAGGTGCTGCCAGTCATGGGTGGTCCATGGCAGAGTCACGGCTGCTTGCACCAGCTGGAGTACATCCCCTTCAGGCTGACTGATAAATGCCGTTCTAAACACAGGATGATGGCTGGCCAGTTGCTGCCAGCTTCGTTTAAAACGCTCAGGGTCTAACTGGCTGAGCCGCATTTGCAACTGGGTCATGTAGACCCCTGACGCTGCCGCGAGCTGGCTATGGAAGATCATCCCTTGTTGCATCGGGGTGCTGGCAAACAGCTCAACCATTGTGGGGTATTGCACCATCAGGCTATCCAGTTGCGCCTGACTGAGTGTGGCTAAGGGGAAGTCACTAGGCGTATATCCCCCCCGTGCTTGTAGGCAGTGACCAATAATAGCTTCAAGGGCTTGTCGATAGGCAGTGGCCAGTTGCTGCACGGTTGAAGATGTCAGCTGCTGTTGGTGATAGTCAAACACCACCTGCAATTGGCCTTGGCTGACTTCACTGTTAATGCTTAACACATACCGTCGAGACAGCTGATCACTGACACATTCGCCCACATTATCAAATGACCAGGCGAGCCCTTCTGTTTGCGTGGTGGTCTGATCAAACTGCCCCAGGTAGTTAAAGAGAATCTCCGCTGAGGGCTGATCAGCCTGCTCATCGGCCAATAGTCCATAACCGATGCCATTGTGGGGGATTGCCCGAAGCTGCTCTTTGACACGTTTAATTTGTTCACCCATGTCACCGGCTGTTTGCCTTAGGTGCACAGGGAAGAGGGTGGTGAACCAACCCACAGTACTGTGTAAGTCAATGTCATCAAACAACGCTTCACGCCCATGGCCTTCTAAATCCAGGCGGATGCCATCGCCACCGACCCAATCACTCACCACTTGTAACAGGGCTGTTAGTAACAGGTCATTGATTTGGGTGTGATAACACTGATTAGCCTCTTGTAAGAGGGCTCGGGTCATCTCTGAATCGAGGGATACTGTCAGAGTCTCCGTGTGCTGATAGCGTTGATCCTCAATACCCGGTGTCACTGGTAGCGCGTTCACCGGCTCTGACACCACCTGTTGCCAGTAAGCACGCTCCGCTTGTACAGTGGGTAATTGACGGTAGTTGGCTAAAGCATCGGCCCAGCGTTGATAGCTACTGGTCTTAGGCGCTAATACCACCGGTTGATCCGCCGCTAACTGACTGAGGACTTGAGCAAAGTCTTGCAACAGGATACGCCAAGAGACCCCATCAACAATTAAATGGTGCATGACCCACAGTAGCTGGTTAGGCATGGACTCAGCGGTTTCAAAGAGTGTCCATTGTGCTAATGGTGCTTGAGCCAAGCTCACGGCCTCTTGCGTTTGTTGGGCCAGCTGAGGAATCGCCACCGCCTGTTGCACGGCTGTCAGCTGGCGCATATCGTGATAATGCAACGCCTGCTGAAGGGATGCTGGGGCATGGGTTTCATAACTGGCTTCCCAGCGGCCATCGGCTGTCTGCTGGCATTGCAAGCGGAACACATCGTGCCGTTGGATAATCGCAGCTAAGGCTTGTTCCACCCGCTCAGCAGTGGTGCCCGCTGGCAAGGTGAGCATCACCGCCTGGTTAAAGTGCTGATCAGCTGCGGCAGGGTCGCTCAAGAAAGACTGCTGAATGGGCAGTAGCAGTTGATGACCTGACACAGCCTGTTGCTGGCTCGTGTCCTGCTTGAGTGCGGTGACATGAGGGGCTAAAGCCGCTATGGTCGGATAGTCAAACAGCTGTCGGGTGGTGACTTTGAGCTGGGCCCGTTGCGCTTGCGCAATCACCTGCAATGCCAAAATAGAATCTCCCCCTATGGCAAAGAAGGGGTCATGGATGCCCACTTGAGACAAGCCTAAAACGTTTTCCCAAATCCCGCATAGCGTCACTTCAATGGCCGAAGCCGGGGCCACATAAGTAGGGCTATCCGCTTGTAAGTTCGGTGTTGGCAAGGCGTTTCGATCAATCTTGCCATTCGGGGTCAAGGGAAACTGATCTACACCAACCAAAGCACTGGGCACCATGTAGTCGGGCAACTGTTTGGCCAACGCTTCTCGCAGTTGAGTCTCTGTGACAGTGGTAGCGTGCTGGTCAGCCGCGACCCAGTAAGCCACTAAGCGCTTATCACCAGCAGGCTCTTGTTGGGCGACAACCAAAGCTTCTGCCACTGCCGGCTGGCTCGCCAATAAGGTTTCAATTTCACCTAACTCAATTCGGAAACCGCGAACCTTGACTTGATGATCAATCCGTCCAATAAAGGCTAAATTGCCATCCGGCAACCATCGGACTAAATCACCAGTGCGATAGAGTCGATCACTAGGATCATCACTGAAAGGGTTTTGAATAAATTTTTCAGCCGTTAAATCGGGGCGATTTAAATAACCGCGGGCAACACCAACTCCACCAATATGCAGCTCACCTGGAATACCGATTGGCGCTAAATTTCTATCATGATCCAGTACCAGTAATTGAATATTATCAATAGGCTTACCAATAGGTACTGAAAGGCGACTGTCGTCTAATTGACATTGCCAATAGGTGACATCAATAGCCGCTTCAGTTGGTCCATACAAATTGAATAATGCCGCTTGATGTAATGATATAAACTTATTTTGCGTTTCTATCGGTAAGGCTTCACCACTACAAACCACCAGTCGAAGTGAGTGGGTTTTTTCTGCAAACTGTTGATTAGCAATTAATACATTGAGCATGGGGGGCACAAAATGCATGACTGTTACATTGGCTCGCTCAATAGTATCAAGTAAATAGTCAACATCTTTGTGGCCATCAGGTAATGCCACTACTAGTTTGGCACCATAAGTTAATGGCCAGAAAAGCTCCCAAACTGAGACATCAAATCCAAACGGTGTTTTTTGTAATACGACATCTGCTGTAGATAAATTAAATTGGTTTTGCATCCAATGAATTCGATTAACCAGCGCCTGGTGTTCATTCATCACCCCTTTGGGTTTGCCTGTTGATCCAGAGGTATAAATGACATAAGCCAGATGAGAAGGCATTAGTTGTATGCTTGATACACTGATATTTTCAACTGGATAAGATGCTAATTGATTAGCAATAGTTTGTGCGTCTAAGCACAATAGCTGTTGATTATCCAGCGTAAGTCGTGTTTTTAGTTTATGTTGAGTCAGAATAATCTTGGCTTGACTATTCTCAATCATATAAACCAACCGCTCCTCAGGATAGCTAGTTTCTAAAGGGACATAAGCACCTCCCGCTTTAACCACGGCAAGAATAGCAATAACCATCTCAATAGAGCGCTCTAAATAAACGGCAACTAATGTATCTGGTTTGACTCCCTGTTCTACTAAATAGTGAGCAAGCTGATTAGCTTTTTTGTTTAATTCATCATAGGTCAGTTGTCGCTCTTCAAAAGCCAAGGCAATAGCATTCGGCGTTTTCATCACCTGCATTTCAAACAGTTCATGAATGTTTTTATGACTTGGGAAAGGCGCCGCTGTTTGGTTCCACTCAGCCAGTTGTTTAGCTTCTTTATCAGAGAGCAAGTTAAACTGTGCAATGGGTGCTTGGCTATTTTCTTTAGTCAATTGTAAAAGCAACTGATGAAAATACGTAATCAGCTGTGTAATTGATGCCTTGGCAAACCGAGCTGTTTGGTACAACAGTTTAAGTGTAATAGGCTCACCTGGAATAACTGAAAGCGTCAAAGGATAGTTAGTTTGTTCCGCCCCTAACACTTGATCAATAGTTGGTTGGCCAGGTTGATCGGCTTGATCAGATGCTTCTTCAATCGGGTAGTTATCAAAAACAATTAACGAATTGAATAATGCTTGTCCTTTATCAATATCACTCCAACGTTGTATATCCACCAGAGGTGAGTAGGCATATTGATCATGTGAGACTTGAGCTTGCTGAAGTTGCTGTAAACATTCTGCTAGTGGTATTTCGCCAGTTAATGTTAAGCGCACAGGCACACTGTTAATAAACAGGCCTATCATTTGCTCTACACCAGGTAAACTATCAGGTCTTCCAGAGCGAGTGCTGCCAAACACAACATCTTGTTCACCACTATAGCGACTTAATAAAATACCCCAGGCCGCTTGTAGTAACGTATTAAGCGTCACTCGTAGGCTATTAGCCAGCTGCTGTAGCTGTTTGGTCAAGTCAGGTGATAAATCAACCGTGTACTCCTGTTGAGCGAGTCCTTGTTGAGATGTTACTGATTGCTCGATTCCCAATGAAGTTGGCATAGTAAAACCAGCTAAGTAATGTTTCCAATACTGTTCTGCTTGACTACTATCCTGTTGTTGTAACCAGGCCAGGTAATTGCGATAGGGTGCAACAAAAGGTAGCTCCACTGGACGCTGCTCTATTAATCCCTGGTATTGGGCAAACAATTCTTTAAATAAAATAGGTAAACACCAGCCGTCTAATAAAGCATGGTGGTGCTGCCAAACAAACCAGTATTGATCATCACCACAGTGTGCTAAATGGAACGACATAAGTGGTGCTTGCGCTTGATCATAAGGGGAAGCTTCAGCCAATAATGTATGGATAGCCTTAATCTGTGCTTTAGCATCAAGATGCTGCCAATCCAGAGTTTGCCAAGGCAAGTCCACTTCTGTTTGTACAACTTGTAAGGGAGGCTGATCATCAACATAGACAAAAGCTGTACGTAAAATGCTATGGCGCTTGATCAGTGCTTGCCAACTTTGTTTAAAAATTACCGGATTTAACTGACTCAACTTAACTGCAAGCTGAGTCATATAAATTCCGTTTTCTGCACCAAGCTCACTATGGAGTAGCATCCCTTGTTGCATCAAGGTACTGGGATACAGGTCTTCTAACCCTGGGTAGTTAGCTTGTAGTTGATTTAACTGAGCTTGCGTTAATGAAACCAATGGAAAGTCAGAAGGCGTATAACTGCCCGTTGCATTAACACAGTGAGCAATAATATTTTCCAGTTGTTTGAGGTAAGACTGGCCTAACAGTTTTATTTCATGCTCACTAAATTGCTCTCTATGATAATCAATGGTTAATTGCCACTGCCCATCAAAGACCATGCTATTCATGCCTAAAATATGACTTCTTTGCAGAAGGGGGCTGATACATCCTTCAAGCTCACTGGAAATCAGTGTGACAGAATCGGTATCGTCATCAGTCGATTGCTCATCAAATTGGCCAAGATAATTAAATACCAACTCGGCTGATTGACTACTGGCAAGTTGTTCAGGTGCCCAACGTTGTAATAATCCATAGCCAATACCTTTATTTGGAATTTGCCGTAACTGCTCTTTAACGTGTTTAATCTGTTCACCTAAGCATGGTTTATCACTCGCTATCTTTGTTAAATAAACAGGAAATATAGAGGTAAACCAACCAACAGTCTCCGTAAGATCTATATCATCAAATAATGGCTCTCGGCCGTGACCTTCCAAATCAACACGAATAGACTGTCCTGTTGTCCATTCTGTTATTGTGAGTAATAAGGCTGTTAGCAATAAATCATTAATTTGCGTGTGATAGCAGCCATTTGCCTGCAGCAATAATTGTTGGGTAAGTGACTGGCTTAACTTTACCGTATGAACATCAGTCGCTTGGTCGTTATTGCTTGATGGGTTTGCTAATGGCTTGGCAGGCAACGGGTTGACCGCCTGCTGGCAAGCTTGCTGCCAATAACAGGCTTCTTCCAAGCCTTGAGCCGACTTGCTGTAAGCCGAAAGGCGCTCACCCCAAAGTTGATAGCTGGTGGTCTTGTACCCTAAATCCAGTGCCTGTCCAGTAGCAAGCTGCATTAATCCCTGTTTTAAATCTTGCAGTAGAATTCGCCAAGAAACACCATCAACCACTAGGTGATGAACGATCCATACTAACTCACTGGAAGCTTGATCTTTTAGCCATAACCAATGGCAGAGTGGTGGGCTAGCTAAATCAAAACGGGTTTGTAAACGATGAATCCAATCAGCCTCTTCAATATTTCTCTGGTCAGCAGAAAAACCTGTTACATCAAGCTGAAAGAGGGCTTGCTGAATCAAGGACTCATTGAGTGTTTGGTAATGCGCTTGCCAATTTCCATCGGTCGTATATTCAAAGCCAAGTCGGAAAACATCATGGCGCTCGATAATGGCAGACAACAACTGACGTAGGCTTGCGTCTGAAACATTATTTGGTAAACGGATACGAGTCCCTTGGTTAAAATGCTCAACCCCTTCAGGCTGCGTTGTTAAAAAGTGGTGCTGAATAGGCAACAAGTTTTGTACGCCAACAACAGGTGCATTTGACTTCACGTCATCTAAGGCTTGGGCCGTTACATAAACCGCTAACTCGGCAATGGTCGAGTGAGTAAACAGCTGTCGAGTAGTGAGCTTCAAGCCTTCACGCTGAGCACGAGAGGCAACTTGAATTGCTTTTATGGAATCGCCACCAACAGTAAAAAAGTTAGCATGGATACTTATCTGCTCTAAACCTAATACTGCTTTCCAGATATTCACTAGCTGCTTTTCTATCGCTGATGTGGGAGCAACATAATCAACCTGAGAGCTATAGTTAGGCATTGGGAGTGATTGTCGATCGACTTTACCATTAGACGTCAGCGGCAGTTGTACTAGCTGAATAAAATGGTGAGGGACCATATAGCCCGGTAGTAACTGTTTAACATAGGAACTCAAGGTTTCTGCAACGCTAGAAAATACAGCGGATGTTGTAGATAAAACCACATACGCCACTAAGCGTTTATCACCCGGCTGATCTTCACGGGCAAGTACAACAACGTCTTTAACTTGGTCATGGCGACTTAATACATTTTCAATTTCGCCTAGCTCAATCCGAAAACCACGAATTTTTACTTGGTTATCAGCTCGCCCAATAAATCTTATTTTGCCATCAGGCAACCAACAAACCCAATCTCCCGTTTTATATAAACGCTGCTTAGGATCACGACTAAAAGGATTTTGAACAAACTTTTCTGCGGTTAATTCAGGTTGATTTAAATACCCCCTGGCAACACCATCACCACTCGTATATAGCTCACCAGGAATCCCAATAGGTACTGGCACTAGGTTGTTATTTAGCACATACACTTGCGTATTAGCAATCGGCCGTCCAATTGGAAGGGGTTGATTAAAGTCAATATCTCTCGGTATTGCGTAGCAACAAGTAAAGGTTGTATTTTCAGTGGGGCCATAGCCATTAATAATTATCGCATCGGGATTTTGTTCATAAAATTTGTTGACTGATTTTGGTGAAACAACATCACCACCGGTTAATAAATATTGAAGAGATGGCAGTGGTTGAGTGCTATCAGCGACAAACTGATCAAATAATCCAGCGGTTAACCACAGTGTGTTCACTTGGTATTCATTGATGACGCGGATTAAACGCTGTACATCAACAATACTTTCAGGGTACAGCACTAGCTGACCGCCATTCAGCAGGGGCCCCCAAAGCTCTAACGTCGCCGCATCAAATGTGATAGATGCGCATTGCAACATAACGGTTTGCGCATTCACAGGGACTTGATGATTATTCATCACCAGCCGGGTAACCCCTTGATGAGGGACTAAGACACCTTTTGGCTTACCAGTGGAGCCTGACGTGTATATAACATACGCTAGATGTTGTGGAGTGAGTTGTAACACTTCACTCTCAATATTATTGATAGAGTAGGCTTTAAGTACTTCTTTGGTCGAATGCGTATCTATATAAAGAATGTCTGCTTGTAATGAAGGTAAAACCTTTGCCAGTTTTGCTTGGCTCAAAATTAATTGAACACCACTGTCTTTGATTAACAATGCTAACCGATCTGTTGGATAGCTAGGATCAATCGGTACATAAGAGCCTCCTGCCTTCAAAATAGCAAGTAACCCAACGATCATATCAAAAGAGCGCTCTGCACAAAGTCCCACTAACGCTTCAGGTTTAACGCCTTGTGCTACTAAATAATGTGCTAGTTGGTTAGCTTTTTTATTAAGTTCTGCGTAAGTTAACTGTTGCCCTTCATAGACGATGGCTACAGTATTAGGATTATTTGTTACTTGATTTTCAAATAATTCATGTATGCAGTGTTCTCGTGGATAATCCGTTGTTGTTTGGTTCCACTTGGCCAAAAGCTGCTGTTCTTCAGCAGTGACCAACGCCGTCATATCAGCAACCGTTTGCCCTGATTTTGTTATTAAATTGAGTAATATCCGTTGTAAGTGGTTTAACAATTTTTCAGCGGAACAAACACTAAAACGAGCTTGATCAAAAAGCAGCTTCAGTTCTAGCACTTTACCTGGTGTGACAATTAAATTTAATGGATAGTTAGTTTGCTCACTAACGCCAATATTTTCAATTTGCAAATCAGGTGTTGTTTGAGTGGCTTCATCATCACTACATAACTCATCAATGGGATAATTTTCAAAAACCACTATGGATTCAAATAAAGAGTGGCCTGAAGGAATCTCACTCAACCGCTGAATATCTACAAGCGGGATATAGCTATATTGGTCATGGACGGCTTGTGTTTGATTTAAAGACTGCAACCAACTCTCAACGGCAGTATGGCTTGTTGGCAACTGAACCCGTAAAGGTAGTGTATTAATAAAAAGCCCAACCATGTCTTCGGCATGAGCTAAGGAAGCAGATCGACCAGAGCAGGTGTAACCAAACACAACGTCTTGCTGCCCACTATAAAGACTCAATAATACTCCCCAAGCGGCTTGTACCACTGTATTAATGGTAACATGCGCATTTTGGGTAAAACGCACTAACTGTTGGGTATGAGAGGCACTGAAGTGAAGGTCTTTCTCACAATAGCCTTCTTTCTTTTGCTTAACTTCATGTTCAAGTAAGACAGGCGTGGTATCACTAAAACCCGTTAAGTAGTCTTGCCAATAGGCTTCTGCACTTGCAACGTCTTGGTTATGTAGCCAAGCCATATAAGAGCGGAAGGGAATCGGCTGGGTAAGCTTTACCGGATAACGTTCTTTCAAGCTCTGATAAATATCAAATAGCTCGGTAAATAAAATCGGAATACTCCAACCGTCTAGCAGGGTATGGTGATGTGTCCATACCAGTGCATAACGCTCATCAGTTTTTCTGATTAGCGTAAAGCGCATTAGCGGGGCAGTATCAAAGCGAAACAGTTTAGTTTGTTCTTGATCGACAAATAGCGTCAACTGATGGGTTTGCTCCGATTCAGTTAACCCTCGCCAGTCTATTTCTTGCCAAGGTAATATGACTGAACGTTCGATAACTTGCAGTATTTCTCCTTGTTCATTATCAATAAAAGCTGTACGTAATACATCGTATCGTTCAATAAGCTTTTGCCAGCATTGTTTAAGCAGCCCAGGTTCAACTTGTGAGAAATGTACAGTCAGAATTGATGTATATATATCGCATTCAGACTGCATTTGACTATGAAATAACATACCTTGCTGCATCGGTGTACTAGGATATAAATCATCAAAAGCAGGGTAGCGAGACTCCAGACTGTCTAAATAAGACTGAGTGGTATCAACTAAAGAAAAATCACTTGGTGTATATCCACCAGAAGCCGTACAGCAGTGATCAATAATAGTGGATAAGTGGCTGATATAACTTGATGCGAGTTGTTCAATGACGGAAGCACCAAACTCCAGTTTATTATAGCTAAAAATAATGGTTAATTGTTCTGCTGCGACAACACTATTAATTTCTAAGCGATATTCTCTTTCTTGAGCTGGGCTAACCCAAAGGCCGGTGTCTTCAAAATTACCATTAAAAAACTTGGTATCCGTGTTTGTCTGATCCATTTGTCCAAGATAATTAAAAATAATTTCTGATTTTTTATCATTGTTAACTATTTCTTTTTCTTGCTTTAGGTAGCGCAAAAGACCAAACCCAAGTCCATGATTAGGAATAGCCTTTAATTGCTCTTTGACAGACTTAATGAGTATGCCCAAATCTGAATTAATTGGCTGAGTCAAACACACAGGGAATATACTAGTAAACCAACCCATCGTGTCACTGATATTGATATCATCAAATAAGTTAGCTTGTCGCCCATGTCCCTCTAAGTCGAGGCGAATACTTTCCCCACCAACCCAGTCAGTGATCGTCATCAGTAACGCTGAGAGCAATAAGTCATTTATCTGTGTGCGATAACACTGGTGACTTTGTTTAAGTAAGCGTTGAGTCTGGGCCTTATCTAAAACAACTCTCACGTCGGCTGATACATTATTGGTATTAGCATATTTTTTATGTTTATTGATTATTTTACTCGCTAATGTAACTACCTCTGTATTTAAGGTATTAATCCAATAAGGTTTTTCACGTGTTAATGCTTCAGATTGGCTATAGTCAACCAAACGTTCAGCCCAATATTGGTAGCTTGCCGTCTTATAATCTAAAACAACTGATTTATTTTGTTGTAGCAAATTGATGCTGTTTTCTAGGTCACGCAGTAGTACTCGCCATGAAACACCATCAACAATTAAGTGGTGAATAATCCAAAACAGTTGATCCGATTGCCCCTGATGATTATGTACTAACAGACAATGGCCAAGAATCCCCTTATCTATACTCAATGAGCCATGGATTTGATTAAGTGTGGCTTCGATAGCGCTGTTTGGCGCCTCTGACCCAGCAAGCTCAACAACACTAACGCTGTTGTCTATTAGCTCATCAGTTAGATCAACATACTCTGCCTGCCAGCCGCCATTATTAGACCAATGAAAACGTAATCGAAATACATCATGTCGTTGATAAATAGCTGCAAGTGATTGTTTTAATTGCAGTGCAGTAATGCCGTTAGGCACATCCATCTTAACGGCTTGATTATAATGATCCACATCAGTTGGTGTTGCTTCAAGGTATTGCCGCTGAATAGGAAGCAACGGTTGTTTACCCCGGCTAGGCGTTTGTGGAACCTGCTTATCAGAAGTGTTTACTACTGTTGCTTCACAAGCCAGTTGTACAATTGTTTGCTGCTCAAACAATTGTGCCATCGTCAGCTTTAATCCAGCCGCTAAAGACCGAGTGATGACCTGTAAGGCTAGAATCGAGTCACCGCCAATTTCAAAGAAGTTATCATCAATACTGACTTGCTTAATCCCTAAAACATCCTGCCACACCTGATGAAGCACCCGCTCATTTGCTGTTATAGGCGCTTTATAGTCCTTATTATCAGTGACAGTAAGTGTCGCCTCAGGCAAAGCCTTTCGATCCACTTTACCATTGGGGGTAGTCGGTAATGCAGGTAATACCGCAAATGCTCCTGGCAACATAAAGTCAGGTAATTGCGCCTTTAAATCTTGGCGCAATTGCTGAACCCATTCGCCTTCGTTTTCAACTGTTTTATTCGGTACCACATAAGCCACTAGTCGTTTATCGCCGGGCTGGTCTTCACGAATAATGACCACCCCATCCGCCACTTGGGGTTGTTGAATCAGTGCCGTTTCGATTTCGCCCAGCTCAATCCGAAAACCGCGAATTTTCACCTGATGGTCCACCCGGCCAATAAAGGCCAAGTTACCGTCTGGTAGCCAACGGACTAAGTCACCGGTGCGGTATAAGCGTTCGTTGTTCTCACTGGCAAAAGGGTTCGGGATAAAACGTTCAGCTGTCAGCGCCGGTTGATTCAAATACCCCCGGGCCAAGCCAGCACCGCCGATATAGAGTTCCCCCACACAGCCCATGGGCAACAGCTGTTGCTGTGGATTCAACACATATAACGCCGTATCTGCCGTCCCTTGGCCAATAGACACATGATTACCCAGAGGCTGCTGGTTGACCGTAAATAACGTCGATGTAATGGTGGTTTCCGTTGGTCCATAGTTATTGATCAGCAGGCAGTGATTGACTGCCTCACTTTGTTGCCAAGCCTGGGCAAACGCTACATTCAGCACGTCGCCACTGACAACAATGCAGCGCAGTGAGGTCTGTTGCCAGAATGCCTGATCAGCCAATAGTGGGGTTAACAGCTCTTTGGCGTACAACGGGGGGAATTCAGTGATGGTAACAGGGTTGGCTTGCAACCACTCCTTAAACTCAGCCGCGTCCCATAATTGATTATTTCTCAAGTACAGCGTGGCACCAGCAGTTAAGCTTTCAAAGACCTGTTCAACAGACGCATCAAAGCCTAGGTTGGAAAACTGCAGAACCTGGTCATGGGAGGTGATGCCATAAGCCGGCTTGATGGTTTCAATGTGGCTGACTAAGGCCCGGTGCTCAATCATGACCCCTTTGGGCTTGCCGGTGGAACCAGACGTGTAAATGATATAAGCCAGATGATCAGGCTGCAGGCCAAGTGTCATAGGGCAGGGGTTTTCATTGGAAAGGCCATCCAGCCGTGACTGAAAGGCGGGGTCTTTCACATCCACTACGGGCACGGCGCTGTCAACAAACTGGGCTTGATGAGGCACCTGAGACAGAATCACCTGAACCTGACTATCCGCCACCATATAAGCCAAACGAGAAGTGGGGTAGGTCGGGTCTAGCGGGACATAGGCACCACCCGCTTTGAGCGTTGCCAGCATCGCAATAATCACCGCCGGGGAGCGGTCTAAACAGATACCGACCAAACCATCAGGTTTTACCCCTTGTTGAATCAAGTAATGGGCAAGCTGATTAGCCTGGCTATTGAGCTGCGCGTAGGTAAGCGACTGGTCTTCAAAAACCAGGGCAACCTGGTCAGGCGTGGTCGCTACTTGTTGTTCAAACAACTCATGGATGCAAAACGAATAAGCTTCAGGGATAGGTGAGACCGTGTTAGCAATCAATGTTGTTTGTTCAGACGCTGATAACAATTGCAGGTGCTGAATAGGCTGGCTAGCTCCAGCCGCCATTCCACATAGAATAGTCTCCAGATAGCCCGCTATTTCTCTTATCTGAGTGTCATTTAAATAACTAGGCTGGTAACCAAACTGTAAATGCAGTTGGCTGGCAGGTGTAATCGTTAAACTGAGTGGATAACTGTCTAGGTCAACCATCTCAACCGCTTCTACTGCAAACCCATCGTTAACTTGTGCTGCCTCCATCAGGCTGTCATCGATAGGGTAGTTTTCAAAAACCAGTAACGATTCAAATAGCGGTTTATCTGCCGCTATTTCACTCACTCGCTGAATGTCTACTAGGGGTAAATAACCGTACTGGTCATGGCTAGGTTGCTCCTTATGAAGAGCCTGTAACCACTCATGAAGTAACGCGGATGGATGTTGAGGCACCGAAGCACGCAACGGTAAGCTGGTAATAAACAGCCCCACGATGTTTTCGGCATTGGGTAACGATGCAGGTCGGCCCGAGCGAGTATAACCAAATATGACGTCTGTCTCGCCTGTAAATCGGCTGAGGAGCAGGGACCATGCAGCTTGTAAAACTGTACTCAGAGAAACTTGCGCTGATTGCGTTAGTGCCTGTAGTTGCTGGGTAAACGACTCACTTAACACCCTATTATAGGTTTGACCAGACGCTGATGCAGGCATCAAGAGCGGGGTATCAAGCATGAGTGAGGTCGGTGCAGTGACCCCAGCCAAATAGGCTTGCCAGTAGTCGCTAGCCGTTTGTTTATCCTGGGTTTGTAACCAGCCAACATAGTGTTGATAAGCAACAGGCGTAGGCAAGCAGGCTAAGCTAGCTGTTTGATATAGTGCAAATAAGTCCTGGAATAAGAGAGGTAAACTCCAGCCATCCAACAACGCATGATGATGGGTCCAAATAAACTGGTACTGATCAGCGGATAACTGAATCAATACCAGTCGCATCAATGGTGGCTGAGCAAAATCAAACGGCGTGGCCCGCTCCTCTACCAATAAGTCAGCCAGCGCCTGTTGTTGCGCTGCATCAGATAGATGCTGCCAGTCATGGGTGGTCCATGGCAGGGTCACGGCTGCTTGCACCAGCTGGAGTACATCCCCTTCAGGCTGACTGATAAATGCCGTTCTAAACACAGGATGATGGCTGGCCAGTTGCTGCCAGCTTCGTTTAAAGCGCTCAGGGTCTAACTGGCTGAGCCGCATTTGCAACTGGGTCATGTAGACCCCTGACGCTGCCGCGAGCTGGCTATGGAAGATCATCCCTTGTTGCATCGGGGTGCTGGCAAACAGCTCAACCATTGTGGGGTATTGCACCATCAGGCTATCCAGTTGCGCCTGACTGAGTGTGGCTAAGGGGAAGTCACTAGCCGTATATCCCCCCCGTGCTTGTAGGCAGTGACCAATAATAGCTTCAAGGGCTTGTCGATAGGCAGTGGCCAGTTGCTGTACGGTTGAAGATGTCAGCTGCTGTTGGTGATAGTCAAACACCACCTGCAATTGGCCTTGGCTGACTTCACTGTTAATGCTTAACACATACCGTCGAGACAGCTGATCACTGACACATTCGCCCACATTATCAAATGACCAGGCGAGCCCTTCTGTTTGCGTGGTGGTCTGATCAAACTGCCCCAGGTAGTTAAAGAGAATCTCCGCTGAGGGCTGATCAGCCTGCTCATCGGCCAATAGCCCATAACCGATGCCATTGTGGGGGATTGTCCGAAGCTGCTCTTTGACACGTTTAATTTGTTCTCCAATGTCACCGGCTGTTTGCCTTAGGTGCACAGGGAAGAGGGTGGTGAACCAACCCACAGTACTGTGTAAGTCAATGTCATCAAACAGCGCTTCACGCCCATGGCCTTCTAAATCCAGGCGGATGCCATCGCCACCGACCCAATCACGCACCACTTGTAACAGGGCTGTTAGTAACAGGTCATTGATTTGGGTGTGATAACACTGATTAGCCTCTTGTAAGAGGGCTCGGGTCATCTCTGAATCGAGGGATACTGTCAGAGTCTCCGTGTGCTGATAGCGTTGATCCTCAATACCTGGTGTCACTGGTAGCTCGTTCACCGGCTCTGACACCACCTGTTGCCAGTAAGTACGCTCCGCTTGCACAGCGGGTGATTGACGGTAGTTGGCTAAAGCATCGGCCCAGCGTTGATAGCTACTGGTCTTAGGCGCTAATACCACCGGTTGATCCGCCGCTAACTGACTGAGGGCTTGGGCAAAGTCTTGCAACAGGATACGCCAAGAGACCCCATCAACAATCAAGTGGTGCATGACCCACAGTAGCTGGTTAGGCATGGACTCAGCGGTTTCAAAGAGTGCCCATTGTGCCAGTGGTGCTTGGGCCAAGCTCACGGCCTCTTGCGTTTGTTGGGCCAGCTGAGGAGTCGCCACCGCCTGTTGCACGGCTGTCAGCTGGCGCATATCGTGATAATGCAACGCCTGTTGAAGGGATACTGGGGCACGGGTTTCATAACTGGCTTCCCAGTGGCCATCGGCTGTCTGCTGGCATTGCAAGCGGAACACATCGTGCCGTTGGATAATCGCAGCTAAGGCTTGTTCCACCCGCTCAGCGGTAGTGCCCGCTGGCAAGGTGAGCATCACCGCCTGGTTAAAGTGCTGATCAGCTGCGGCAGGGTCGCTCAAGAAAGACTGCTGAATGGGCAGTAGCAGTTGATGACCTGACACAGCCTGTTGCTGGCTCGTGTCCTGTTTGAGTGCGGTGACATGAGGGGCTAAAGCCGCTATGGTTGGATAGTCAAACAGCTGTCGGGTGGTGACTTTGAGCTGGGCCCGTTGCGCTTGCGCAATCACCTGCAATGCCAAAATGGAATCTCCACCAATGGCAAAGAAGGGGTCATGGACGCCCACTTGAGACAAGCCTAATACGTTTTCCCAAATCCCGCACAGCGTTGCTTCAATGGCCGAAGCCGGGGCCACATAAGTAGGGCTATCCGCTTGTAAGTCCGGTGTTGGCAAGGCGTTTCGATCAATCTTGCCATTCGGGGTCAAGGGAAACTGATCTACACCAACCAAAGCACTGGGCACCATGTAGTCGGGCAACTGTTTGGCCAACGCTTCTCGCAGTTGAGTCTCTGTGACAGTGGCATCCTGTTGGTCAGCCGCGACCCAGTAAGCCACTAAGCGCTTATCACCAGCAGGCTCTTGTTGGGCGACAACCAAAGCTTCTGCCACTGCCGGCTGGCTCGCCAATAAGGTTTCAATTTCACCTAACTCAATTCGGAAACCGCGAACCTTAACTTGATGATCAATCCGCCCAATAAAGGCTAAATTGCCATCCGGCAACCATCGGACTAAATCACCAGTGCGATAGAGTCGATCACTAGAATCATCACTGAAAGGGTTTTGAATAAATTTTTCAGCCGTTAAATCGGGGCGATTTACATAACCGCGGGCAACACCATCGCCACCTAAATACAGTTCGCCTTGAATGCCTATGGGGAGCAACTGTTGAGTTGGTGATAGCACATACGCTTGCGTATTACTGATGGGTTTGCCGATCGAGGGTACTTCGGTAACGGGCTGAGTAAAGACAGCAAATGTTGAGTAAGTGGTATCTTCAGAAGGGCCATATAAATTTACAACCTTTTCGACGTGGGTTTCTGTCAATAAACGGTTAACTAAGTCTTTATGAAGAGGCTCACCCGCGACATTCACCACTTTAACTGTTTGTGGAATTGAATGGGTATCTAACAATCCTTTAACAGCAGAAGGAACGGAATTTAACAAGGTTGAATGGACCGTTTGCGTGGTTAACGCAAGCGCATTTTCCACGATATGCAGACGATGCCCCAAACAAAGTGACGCAAATAATTCAAAGGCTGATAAGTCGAAATTTAAAGAGGTTGAAGCAATAATTTCTTCTAGCTCAGCTGTATTATAAGCTTGTTTTGTCCAAGCAATTAATGCGACAGTATTTCTATGCCTTATTTCTATTCCTTTAGGATTACCCGTTGAACCAGATGTATAAATAACATACGCCAACTGTTCACTGGATATACTTTGAGTACTATTCAAGGGGTTTTCAGTGCTTAGCACTGCTATTGCATTAGCTGTTTCTTGATGGTCAACACATACAGTATTGATTTGTTCGAACTGCCGTTGTTGTGCAATAGACTGCTGGCTGATAATGGTCTTGATACCACTGTTTTCAACCATGTAAGCTAAGCGTTCTTGTGGATAACTAGGGTCTAAAGCAACATATGCGCCGCCTGCTTTTAAAATCGCTAAAACAGCAATCACCATCTCAGCAGAACGGCTCATACTGACACCGACAAGAGAGGAGGGAGTAATGTCTTGTTGTTTTAAATAATGAGCCAGCTGGTTTGCTTTATGGTTAAGCTCAACATAAGTGAGTTGTTGGCCATTGCAAGTAATGGCAACAGCCTCTGGTTTTAGAGTGACCTGATGTTCAAACAGTTGGTGAATAGACTGATCTTTTGCATAAGGTAAACTGTTATTATTCCACTCGATTGCAATTTGATGCTGTTGGTTTTCACTTAATAAAGATAATTGTTGTATATTTTGTTCAGGCTGATTAACTACATTTATTAATAGCTGTTTTAAGTGATGTAATATTTCAACCACTGCTTTTTTGCTAATTAAAGCTTGATTATAAACAAGCTTTAGTTGTAACTGTTTACCTGGCAATACCGTCAAACTCAATGGATAGTTAGTTTGTTCACTGACACTGATGTCATGTATTTTTAAGTCTGTGCTGCCAGGGACTACCTCTTGGTTGGTATAAAGCTCATCAATAGGATAGTTTTCAAAAACAACCAATGACTCAAACAAAGATTGTCCAGTGGGTATTTCACTCAACCGTTGTATATCGACCAAAGGAATATAGCTGTATTGATCATGTGCAGCTTGTGCTTTATGTAAATCTTGCAGCCACTGTTTAGTAATGATGGGAGTATCCGGTATTTTTATACGAAGTGGTAAGGTATTAATAAATAATCCCACCATTTCTTCTGCCTTGTTTAACTCAGCAGCACGTCCTGAACTGGTATAACCAAAAACAATATCCTGCTCACCACTGTGAAAGTTCAGTAATAGTCCCCACGATGCTTGGATAAGTGTATTAAACGTTACATGCGCACTTTTTGCTAATAAGTGTAGCTGTTCAGTTAAAGTATGATTCAAAAATAAAGATTGTTCTGCATAACGACTCTTATCAAGTGTTTCAGGCTTATCCAATAAAATAGTGGTTGGATAAGAAAAGTCCGCCAAATAATTTTGCCAATAAGTATTGGCGCTTGAAAAATTTTGCTGATTTAACCAAGTAATATACGAACGAAATGATGTAGGTTTAGGCAATCTGGGTAATTGGTTTACTTTTAAACCTTGATAAATAACAAACAATTCATCAAATAAAATTGGAATACTCCACCCATCAAGTAGTGCGTGATGATGGGTCCAAACCAGCTCATACGTATCATCGGTATATCGGATTAAGGTAAAGCGCATCAATGGTACACAGTCAAAAACAAAAGGGGTTGACTGCTCTTGCGAAATTAATTCTGTTAACTGTTTTGTTTGTTCAACTTCAGCAAGTGAACGCCAGTCTTCTTCACACCAAGGAAGATCAACCTCTGCTTGAACAAGTTGAAGTAAAGCGCCATCTTCATCATTTATAAAAGCCATACGTAGCACATCGTGGCGCTCAACTAACTGTTGCCAACTTTGTTTGAAAATTGATGGGCTAAGTGGTGAAAGCTTAATAGAGAGGATTGAGGTATAAATATCCTGTTCTGGCTGCATTTGGCTGTGAAACAGCATGCCTTGTTGCATAGGCGTGCTAGGGAATAAGTCAACCAGCGTAGGGTAGTGATGCTCTAATTTTTCTAAATAAGATTGACTGACTTTCACCAGTGGAAAATCGCTTGGGGTATACCCACCAACCGCATTACAACAGTGTTCGATTATTGTCTCTAAGTTTGCTATTAAACTATTTGCAACTTGTTCAATCGTACTTTTTTCAAAGGCCAAACGGTTATAGCTAAACGTAAAATTCAGTCTATCATCGGCAATAAGCCCATTGACTTCTATTGGGTATTCACGGGTTTGTTCTGAGCTTATCCAACTACTTGGGTCGGTAAAACAACTGCTATAAACTGTATCTTGGTTTTTTTGATCAAATTGGCCTAGGTAATTAAATACAATATCGGATGACTGACTTTTTTCAATTATCTCTTGATCTTGACGAAGGTAGCGTAAAACACCATAACCAAGTCCATTATTCGGCACATGATTGAGTTGCTCTTTTACAGATTTTATTAGTGTACCTATATCTTGCTTGGTTGTACGAGTTAAGCAAACAGGAAATAGACTCGTAAACCAACCTACCGTTTCATTAATATTAATATCACCGACCATGGCAGTCTCACGGCCATGACCTTCTAAGTCAAATCGAACAGACGAGTTCTTCATCCAATCAGAGAGAGAAATAAGGAATGCAGTTAAAAGTAAATCATTAATTTTTGTGTGATAACACTGATTAGCTTGGTGTAATAACTGTTCAGTTTGTTGTTGGTTCAGTTTAACAACAAGGACTTCAGACTGACGAATGGTATTTTGAACAGGCTGATTATCGACAGGTAACGGTAAAACGGGTGTTTTTAATGTTTCTAACCAATAATTTTTTTCAGCTATTAGTTGGTCAGACTGGCTGAAACGATCTAATGCATTGGCCCAAGCTTGGTAACTTGTTGTTTTGTAACCTAAGGAACAGGCTTTCTTTTGCTGAAGTTGTTCAAGTCCCCGCTGCAAATCTTGTAATAAAATACGCCAAGATACCCCATCAACAATTAAATGATGAACAATCCATGTTAACTGATCAAATGCAGAACCCTTGGTTTGTTCTAGAACAAAAGAACTGAGCAAACCTGCTTTTAAATTAAGAGAAGCATGGGCCTCATCAATCGCTTTTTTTATGCAAGCTGAAGCCATGTTTTCATAAATACGGATACTGCTGTCAATTAATGGCTCACTTAGTTCTCTATAATTAGCTTGCCAAACACCAGCTTTATTCTGATTAAAAGTCAAACGAAAAACATCATGGCGTTGATATATTGCTTTAACTAGGTGATTAAGTTGAGCACGGGTAAAGCCTTTTGGAATATTGACTCTCATCGCCTGATTGTAATAATGGGCATCTACCGGCTGATTGCTAAAATATTGCTGTTGGACCGGTATTAAAATTTGCTGACCTTGCGAAAGGGACTGGGGTGCCCGATTTTCCTGGATAGTAATACTCACGGCTTGTTCTGCTAATGCAGCAATGGTTTGTAGTTCAAATAACTGTGCCGTTGTTATTTTTAATCCAGACTCCATTGAGCGAGTGGCTACTTGTAACGCTAAAATAGAGTCGCCACCAATTTCAAAGAAATTGTCGTTAATACCTATTGGCTTTAACCCTAAAACGTCTTCCCATATTTGACAGAGTGTATGTTCTCTGGCTGTCATTGGCGCTTGGTACTGCGTAACGTGGGTCAGCTCCAGTGAAGGTTGCGGAAGGGCTTTACGATCCACTTTACCATTGGGGGTAGTCGGTAATGTGGGCAATACAGCAAATGCCCCCGGTAACATAAACTCAGGTAATTGTGCCTTTAAATCTTGGCGCAACTGCTGAACCCATTCGCCTTCGTTTTCAACGGCGTCATGCGGTACCACATAAGCCACTAGTCGTTTATCACCAGGCTGATCTTCGCGAATAATGACTACCCCATCCGCCACTTGGGGCTGTTGAATCAGTGCCGTTTCGATTTCGCCTAGCTCGATCCGGAAGCCACGAATTTTCACCTGATGGTCCACCCGGCCAATAAAGGCCAAGTTACCGTCTGGTAGCCAACGGACTAAGTCGCCGGTGCGGTATAAGCGTTCGTTGTGATCACTGGTAAAAGGGTTCGGAATAAAACGTTCAGCTGTCAGTTCTGGCTGATTCAAATACCCCCGAGCCAAGCCAGCACCACCGATATAGAGTTCCCCCACACAGCCCATGGGCAACAGCTGTTGCTGTGGGTTCAACACATATAACGCCGTATCTGCTGTCCCTTGGCCAATCGACACATGATTACCCAGAGGCTGCTGGTTGACCGTAAACAACGTTGAGGTAATGGTGGTTTCCGTTGGCCCATAGTTATTGATCAGCAGACAGTGATTGACTGCCTCACTTTGTTGCCAAGCCTGGGCAAACGCCACATTCAGCACGTCGCCACTGACAACAATGCAGCGCAGTGAGGTCTGTTGCCAGAATGCCTGATCAGCCAATAGTGGGGTTAACAGCTCTTTGGCATACAGCGGGGGGAATTCAGTGATGGTAATGGGGTTGGCTTGCAACCACTCCTTAAACTCAGCCGCGCCCCATAATTGATTATTTCTCAAGTACAGCGTGGCACCCGCGGTTAAGCTTTCAAAGACCTGTTCAACAGACGCATCAAAGCCTAGGTTGGAAAACTGCAGGACCCGATCATGGGAGGTGATGCCATAAGCCGGCTTGATGGTTTCAATGTGGCTGACTAAGGCCCGGTGCTCAATCATGACCCCTTTGGGCTTGCCGGTGGAGCCAGACGTGTAAATGATATAAGCCAGATGATCAGGCTGCAGGCCAAGTGTCATAGGGCAGGGGTTTTCATTGGAAAGGCCATCCAGCCGTGACTGAAAGGCGGGGTCTTTCACATCCACTACGGGCACGGCGCTGTCAACAAACTGGGCTTGATGAGGCGACTGAGACAGAATCACCTCAACCTGACTATCCTCCACCATATAAGCCAAACGGGAAGTAGGGTAGGTCGGGTCTAACGGGACATAGGCACCACCCGCTTTGAGCGTCGCCAGCATCGCAATAATCACCGCCGGGGAGCGGTCTAAACAGATACCGACCAAACCATCGGGTGTTACCCCTTGTTGAATCAAGTAATGGGCAAGCTGATTAGCCTGGCTATTGAGCTGCGCGTAGGTAAGCGACTGGTCTTCAAAAACCAGGGCAACCTGGTCAGGCGTGGTCGCTACTTGTTGTTCAAACAACTCATGGATGCAACTGTTTGAGCTTGTTGAATAATAAGGAGAAAAGGTTACTAATTGCTTTTGTTCTTGAGAGGTAATGAGTGGTACTTGATTGACTGGTGAGTCGATAACCAGTGGCAACTGGCTCATTATAAAAATTAAACGGTTGGCTAACTGCTGAGCTTCTGTTTCAGTAAAATAATTTAACTGAAACATCAGCTCTAAGGCCATGGGCTGTTGAGTGCCGTAGTCACATAAAATACACTCAAGAGGCTGGGTCCCATCCTCACTTAATATATTAGTAAATTCGGACTTAACTCCCTCAAGCGGTAAATTGACATCAAAAGGCCTATAGTTAACCGTTATGTCAAAAAGCTGTTCTTGGCCTAATTGATGTAAGTGTAAATCTCGATTGAGATGGCTAATGGGGAATCGTTGATGCCGATAGTCATAACGTTGCTGACGTTTTATACTGTTGATTAATTGTTCAACAGTTAAGTCAGCAATCCTTATTTTGCAAGGGATAACACCCGTCATCATTCCCATTAACTGTCGTTGAAGCTTATTTCTTCTATTATGAAGGGGAACGCCAAACACTAATTCAGACTGATTATTGACCTGGTTAAAATAGATAGTAAGGGCTGCTATCAATAGATGTTGAAAACTAAACTGATATGATTCACATAACTTTGATAAGAGCGAATACTGCCCAGACGAAAAATTTGATACAACTTTTCCACCGGAAGTTGTATCTAGATAATTTTTTTGTAAAATCGACTGGGGCTTTTCAGAAAACTTTGACAGCCAATAGGCTTTGTCTTTCAAATATTGGCTAGAATTGACATACTCCAAAGAAAGTGTTATCTCGTCTTTGAAGTGGGGGATAGTTTTTAACCACTCCAGACTTATGTTGCTTTGTAGTTGAGAATAAACTTTGGCAACAGTTTGATAAAAAATCAAAAGGCCATAGCCATCTGTAATAAGATGGTGGTAACGACTAAACCAGCAAAACTCGTCCTCGCTAATCTGTATTAGTGCGTGCTCAAAGAGACTTTCGCTATTTAGCTCAAAAGGAGTACTATACTGCTCATGCATCCATTTAATTGCTACTTCCTTTGGATTTGACTCACCTTTGAAGTCCAAAAATGCAACGTGAATTGAATCAATATTACTTTGGAAATGCTGTTTATGGTGCATTAGATCAAAGGTTAATTGGTGAACATCAAATGCCTCTACTGTTTTCTTAATTGCCAACTCAAATTGCTTTATATTTAAGCTGCCTTTTAGTAAGAAAAAACCACCTATGTTATAATGACCATGTTCAGGATGCTTTATTTGATCAAAGTAGACATCCTCTTGAGCTGTATGTAGGTCAAAACTCAAGCGCATAACTGATCCTTTAAAAATCAAAAAAATAATCTTTCAGTGCTACCTTATTACTTACTAAGAAATAGCTTAAACTAAAGTATAAGGTAGTGGAGTATTTGTATATTATTTGGCCCAGATATTTTCTGGTGATAGGCGAACTTATAGGGCAAATTCTTTACAATAGTGTAATTTTGGTTTTATTTTAAACAATTGAAACGGGCCGATAAGTAAACCTTAGATTTTAGTTGAGACTACACACCCAGATTAAATATATCAATATATTTACATAAAAATAAGAAAAAAACACACTCAAGTTACGCATAGTTTATTTATTATTCGTTATTTTTTAAAGATTATACTAAAGTAGTAGAAGAAAAAATTTGCTTACCATGCATAAAAGTTTTACTTAATAAACTACTATAAGCCATTAACATCCGTCGCAGTTAATAACCACTAGCATTTTTTAAAAATGTAAATTTATTGAAACAGTGTTAACTTTGTAGTACCGTATGTAACAGTAGGTATATCCCCTTTAGGTAATGATTTTTATCGTTAGTCTACAGATGTGAAACTAACGATAAAAATATTAATCGGTTAAAAAGCCTATAGCAGATGAAAAGTTATTTATGTAGACAAGGTGCGAACAGCATTTTTAGCTAGTCTAGCTTAAACATAGAACTTGCGAGCTGCCTACTAACTATCTTAGTGAGTAACTTCAGGATTTGATATTATTAAACTTTAGTCTCTATCTATAATGTTTTTAAACTTAACTTGGGTTTAATTAAAAGAAAATTTAATGTCTAATAATCAAATTATTTTCCTGAATGGTGTCTCCAGCTCAGGAAAATCGTCCATAGCCAAGCAACTACAGAAAAAATTAATCAACCCTTACTTTCATTTAAGTATTGATAGTTTCTTACATGCATTTCCTGATCAATTTCTTGAATCCTGTAGTTATATGAAAACTCAACAAAAACAAATTATGAGTGGTTTTCATTCATCGGTTGCTGCAGTTACTGGCGCAGGAAACAGGGTGATCGTTGATCATATTATGAAATATCCAGAGTGGCTAATAGAGTGCGCAGACTTATTTCATGATTTTAATGCAATACTGGTTAAAGTATATTGTCCTTTAGACGAGCTAGAAAAAAGAGAAAAGCTCAGGGGAGATAGAGAAATAGGTACCGCTAAAGATCAATTTAATCCTGTTTACAACTTTAGTCTATTTGATATTGAAATAGACACTTCCAAAAACTCTATAGAAGAATCTACTAATACAATTATAGATTATATTGAGTCTGATAATAAATCTTTAGCTTTCGATAAATTGAGAGAACAAATCTAATACAGAGAAAACTTATGGACGTTATTGATCAGCTTGAGTCTCAAGTAAGAAGTTATGTACGCTCGTTCCCTACGACTTTCGACATCGCTGAAAATGCAATAATTTACGATGAGCATGGCAATAAATACATAGATTTTTTTGCAGGCGCAGGCACAATTAACTATGGCCATAACCCAAACAATGTTACTCAAGCATTAACTAACTATCTGCAAAAGAAAGGCATTTTGCATAGCTTGGATAAAGCAACAAC
Source organism: Spartinivicinus marinus (assembly GCF_026309355.1). NCBI lineage: Bacteria > Pseudomonadati > Pseudomonadota > Gammaproteobacteria > Oceanospirillales > Zooshikellaceae > Spartinivicinus > Spartinivicinus marinus. The sequence continues at coordinate 5,753,233 of NZ_JAPJZK010000001.1, read as the reverse complement.
AGCTAAAAAGGCTTTTATTACCAAATTCAATGACACTATATTAAGGCCTAGAAAATTAGACTATAAACTTCAGTTTACTGGGCCAACAGGTACTAATGCAGTAGAAGCCGCAATAAAGTTGGCTCGCAAAGTAACAAAACGAACCAACATTATTGCTTTTACTAATGGGTATCATGGTTTAACGCTGGGGGCATTATCACTGACAGCTAACGATTATTATCAAGATGAGAGTTATGGTGGGCGACATAATGTATACCATGCTCCTTATGATGGCTATTTAGGTCCAAACGTTAACACAATTAATTATTTAAGCCAGCTAATAGAAGATCCAAGTAGTGGAGTACCACTACCTGCCGCTATTATTTTAGAAGTTGTTCAAGGTGAAGGTGGAATTAATGTGGCCAGCCGCGAATGGCTAAGCGCATTGTCAGCCTTATGCAAAAAACACAGCATTTTGCTCATTATTGATGATATTCAAGTAGGCAATGGTCGAACTGGAGAATTTTTCAGCTTTGAATTTGCTGACATCACTCCTGATATTGTGTGTTTATCAAAAGCAATTGGTGGTGGGTTACCGCTAGCTCTATTACTAATCAAACCTGAAATTGATCAATGGCTAGCAGGGGAGCATACGGGTACTTTTCGAGGCAACAATTTAGCTTTTGTTGCCGCGACTGAACTACTTTCTTATTGGGATAATGATAGTTTTTCAAAAAGCATTCATCAAAAAGGTCAAATTATCCAATCTTCGTTAAACCAGCTGGCAATTGATAATCCTGAACTATCTATCTCAGTTCGAGGTAGAGGTATGGTATGGGGGTTAGAAATTCCTGAACAAGGAATGGCTCAGCGTTTATCAAAAGCTTTATTTAACAAGCAGCTACTGGCTGAAACCTGTGGTAATCGGGATCAAGTATTAAAGCTGCTGCCGCCTTTAACAATTAGCGAAGCAGAATTAAATGTAGGGCTAGCTATTATAGCAACTACTTTAACTGAGTTAACCTATAAAAAGGTAGCCACCCCACAAGAATTAGAGGCTGTGATATAAACTGTTACCCTTGGCAATGGGAATCCCAGAGCAAAGGGTCTAACAATCAACCTCTGCTAAATGCTGGATATCCGTAAAATAAAGGGCTGCGCGAATGGGCTCATTACCCAGCACTTGGAAGGTTTGCACATACCCTTTTAATTGAGCACGATACTGTTGTACTTCTGCTGCAATCTTGTGATCAATAGATTCAGCTGCTGCTTGAGCGAGCTGTACTGTTTTATAATCAATAATCCAGCGGATGTTGGTATCAGGATCAATAAAGGTTCGGTCTACCACATAGTGAATGGTTTTATCACGCATTTGCAGCGTTAACGGATACTCGCACTGGCTGGCTGGGTGCTGATGATTTAAAAACCATTGCGCTTTAGGGTCAGCTAAAGTGTTTTCTATAGCATGTTTTACCTGATGGCAGGCACTGGTGAGTTCATCTTGAGCAATTCCCAGCTGACGTAGTTGGTTGCGCCAAATAGTATAGCGCTGCTGACAATATTGCTGAGGCTGGCTGGCAATCTGCTCAATACCTAATAAGGTAATATGATAAAGCGCTCGATGTACAACCGTACCCACATGGCGAGGCACTTCATCCCACACCATTTCAGGTAAATTTTCTTCATCATTAAACTCTTCCCCCCGATACGCTTTTAGTAACTGTTCATAGGGTTGTGTGGGTGGTTGATAATGGCTGGGTAATCGCCAGCCAGTCGATAAATCAATACCAGGCGCTGTCGACTGTGAGGGAAGTGGAGTGGGTGCCATTTGCCAGCTGACCTGATCTTTAATTGCCGGCCAGATGGTGGCTAACAATGATGAAGCCACAGGTGCTTTAACCTCCCCAGACGTTTCCTGCTGCTTGCCATTAAATAATAAATATAATTTTTTGATCGCCCGGGTAGCTGCTACATATAATAGACGGGTATTTTCCAGGCGCTGTTTTTGCTGTTGTTGGTGACGAATAAAATCATAAATCGCATCACTTTGTGCTTCGTAAGCATGCACGGGACTTAACAATAAATGGTCATCACCGGTTGTGCTTAGAAACTGCTGCCATACTAGCAGGGGTTTATCATCTGCTCTTGGCTGCTTATCCAAACCGGGCAAAATTACCACATCAAACTCTAACCCTTTGGCTTTATGAATCGTCATGATTTGTACCCGCGGGTTAGCATCCGGATCAGGCTGGGCATATAGTCGATTCAGCTTATTTTCAAAAGCGGCTAAATCTAATCCAGCAAAAGATGTGGCATACTCACAAAGGGTGGCGAAAAATACTTCCGCTTCTTGGCGGCTTTGTTCATGGTCAAGAGATGCCTCACCCCCTATTTGCTGCCAGCAACCCGCTAAGACTTGAGCAAAGGGCTTTCGCTGCCGTTGATTAGCCACTTGCTGTAAAATAGGCACGACCGTAGCCAGCCGTTGCTGACCATGGCGAGATAATTTTGCTAAGACAGTCTCATCTTGTAAGCGGCTTAGCACTGTGGTGACCCCTTGGGTTTGTGCCAACACTTCCAGATCATCATTACTCAATCCACACCAAGGGGCGCGCAAAGTAGCCAGCCAAGCCAACTTATCTGCAGAATTAAGCAGTGCTCTGGTCAGGGATAATAAATCTTGAATCACCGCTCGACTGGCTAATGGATCAATTTCAGTCGCCTGCCACTTAATGCCAGCAGCCTGTAACGCAGCAATAATGTCACGTAAATGGCCACGGCTGCGCACTAAAATAGCAATGGTATCAGTGGCCGATGCAGCTAAATACTGGCTCACTACATCAACGGTTTTTGCAGCCTCCAACTGTCGACCGGCTTCATCATGAAAGCCAATACACTCAACTGCAGTACCAGCCAGTGCTGAATTAAAGGCCGTTGATTGAGCATAACTGACCGCACCTAACGGAATATTTTCTTGCTGGGGAAAACTCTGTTGAAAGGTATTATTCACCCAGTCAATCACCTTGGCTTGGGAGCGAAAATTAACGGTTAATGAAAGCGGTGTCAGTGCCACTGAGCCTATTCCATGCTGGCGAGCATTCAGGAAAATTCCTACATTAGCATCCCGAAATCCATAACAGGATTGCATACCATCCCCAACAATAAACAAGCTGCGACCATCACCTGTTTGCCAGCCAGCAGTCAACTTTTCTAATAAAGTTAATTGGGGCTTGGAGGTATCCTGAAACTCATCTACTAAAATATGGTTAATCCGATAATCCAAGACCAATGCCAAATCCGTAGGGGCATCCTCTGAGCCAAGTGCAGCCAATGCTGCTCGGTTAATGTCGGTATGGTCCACCTTACCTTGCTCAGTAAAGGTCACCATTAGTTGGGCCACTAACAATGGCAGTAGCTGACAAAGAGCAATCAGCAGCTCTCCTTGCTTTGGTTGATAGTGGACTGGTGGCAGCAACCGTAAATTAGCCAATTGCTGGGCTAAACCAGGCTGGGTTGCCAGGGCATCAATTAACCCCAACAGCCGTTGCTTCATCTCTTTAAAATAGGGCTTTTCGGCTTTGGTTTTACCGGTTGGAAAACCAATGGTTTTTGTGACTGATTTACGCCAGCTGCCGTCTTTCGTGATCAGTAATTCAACCAGCGCTAACCATTGGGGGAGGGCATCAGGTGTAGTATTGGGTAAGCCAGTTAAGCCAACACATTGATTTAAGGGGTGATCAGGTTTTTCTTCAGCGAGCTGTTGTCCAGCAAAGTCTGCCAGCTGCGCTAGTTCACTACCATGATAGCTAATAGCACTAGCAGCAACCGTTAAATTATCTGTTATTACTGCAACCAACCCCTGTTCAATATACTGTAAAAGCTGCTTGGTATCCGCCATCACCACATAAGGTAGCCATTGATCACGACGACTCAGTAGTGCTTCGAGTAACAATGATAATTTATTGAGGTCATTATCCAGGTGCAGCAACAATTTACTTAATAAATCTGTTTCTGGTGACGACTGGCGAAGTAAGCCAAGAAATTTTCTTACCGCTTGCTGATAACATTCACTGGCATCATCTAGGATATCAGGCATCCCACCGAAGCCGGTTTGCAACGGGAAGTGGCGCACTAGGTATGCACATAAACTGTCGATGGTTTGAATTCGCAACCGATTAGGATTTACCAATAACTGCCAATCATATTGCGTATCTTGAGCTAACACCTGTTTTGCTAATAACCAGGTTTGCCGATCATACTCATTGGCAGGCTCGCTTTCCGTTTGAGCACGACGAATGGCATTTAAAATTCGGCTATGCATTTCTGCCGCTGCTTTACGGGTAAAGGTAATGCAGAGGATTTCCTCTGGCCGCTTTACTTTTGCTAATAATGTCAACACACGCTGGGTTAATAACCCTGTTTTTCCAGAGCCAGCCGGGGCCGTTACAGCAAACGACTGGGTAGGATCCAGTGCCTGCTGGCGAGCTTGCCAATCAGCTGGCCGCTTAATCTCACTCATAACGGCCACCTTGATGGTTGATTCGACATAAGCTGGCTAAATCACAATAGCGGCAGCTTTGCGCTGACTTAGGATCAATACGACTGTCGCCTTGTAAAAATGCAGTAGCTAACTGGCCTAGCTGCTGTTGCCATTGGGCTAAAGTCGCTTTCCACTCATTGGGTAATTCCCGCTTATTTTTTTCAATCGGTATAATTTGTGGAATGCCCGTATCCACCTCACTTAAACCACGAAAACCACGACCTTTGGGTGATAAATTGGCAAAGCTGATCGCACCAATATGGCTATTTGCCACCGTGCAATACAACGGTAGTTGTGGGTCATCCAATCGCTCCGAAGCCCAAGCAGCATCTGTTACGGGGGTCATTTTGTAATCAATTAATAAATAGGAGCCATCAGCAAGCTGATCGATTCGGTCAACCCGCAAACTTAAGGGTAACCCGGCAATTGTACAGCGCTTGCCTTGCTCAATGGCCACCACTTGGAAAGGTGGCCGCTCCTTTTCAATGGCTAACCAGGCAGTTAACCACTGATTTAATCGAAGTTGTTCCAGTTGCTGGTAGCGGATCGATAACACATTAGGAAATTGTGGCAGCAGGCGTTTCAACCCGAGAGTTGTAGCACGCTGAATTAATGTTTGTAAGGCATCATCGGATGTATTAATCAGCGTGGTATGATTTTTTAATTCACGCCAAATGACTTCTAAACTATGGTGTAAACACTGGCCCCGCGCCCAAGCAGGTAAACCAATCAGTGGTAAGGGGAGGGCACTGACCTCCAGGCGATGTTTTGCAAAAGCTTGAAATGGGCAGTTAGCCTGACTTTTTAAAATCTGACTGCCGCCTTTGATCGCAGCAGACTCTGCGTTCATTGGCTGGGACTGCTGGGTTGAGTACGCTTCGAGGCTGATAGCAGATGATGACAACTGGGTTTGTGAAGCTAACCACGGGCTGGCATCAACCGAGGGTAAGTCAGCTAATAATGGGCATAAATGCTGCTCTTTATCCCCACTCATCCGAGCATAACTAAAAATAATTTGCTCAGCATTATGTTTATAAGTGTCGATAATTTCTTTGGTAAAAGCCAGCTCCCGCTCAACTGAAGCATGGGGCATCATATTGGCTACTTGAATATCAATGGGAATAAACGGGTTAGGCTTGGGAATGGCTGGCCAAGTGCTATCATCAAAGCCCATCAACCAGCAATGGGAAAACCGCAATCCCGCCCCTTCTAATGAGCCCAGAATCTGAATGGGGGAGTCTTTAGTTTGCGCCTGAAACGTCACCTGTTGAAACTGTTTATGGAGCAACCGGCTGGCTTCAGTTAACGGAATTTGTCCAACAATTTCATCCAACCCAGCAAAGGCTTTAATTTCTTCATAAAACCGGGTCACCTGCTGGTATTCCACACTATCCAACCGACGCTCACCAGGCCAGCCTAAACACTGCCACTGCTGATAAAACAGTTTTATCCAATGGCTTGGATAATGACGACGATTTTGGTAACCAGCCTGCGCTTTGATTTTTAGCTGTTCAATCGATTGCAATGCCTGAGTAAAAGGGCAGCTGGCCTGACTAAATAAATCCTGCTGCAAATCAGTAGACAACTCTTGTTGCTGCTTATCAAATAGCTGCTGGCTCATCTGTCGTAGTCGGCCAGGCGAAATCATCAACTGCTGACTACGAATGACCTGCTCACTAAGTAGCGCAGGAAAATCTTGAGGCAGTGTATCAAGGTGATAAAAGGGAGACGTCAGCCATTGGCAAAGTTGCCCAGTTTCCACCTCAAGCTTGTTTAGCTCAATCATCGCCAGGGCAGTGGCGATGATGGGTTGTTGTGACAGGGGCTGCCCAGCTGAAAAGTTAAAGGGCAGGGTATAACGCGGGCATTCTGGCAAAGTTACCTGGGGCTCAAATACTTGCTGAAAAGTAGTTTCGACTTGCTGTCGATGTAAGTGCAAGTCAGGCACGATAATCCCTACCATAGCCTCAGCGTTGCTAGCTAAAACACCATGGGCCCAGTTAGCCGCTGCTTGCAGCTCATCTGCAAAACGGTTGAGTTCTGTACGCTGACAATAAGGTTGGTCGACTCGCTGTCGATAATGATGGGCTTGTTCTGCTAGCCCTTCAATAATGGCTTGATGTAAGGGACTCAAATTATCAAACCCAACTAAATGAATGTGAGGGTATTGGGTGAGCCAGTTTTTTTCACAAGCTTTTAAAATAAAGTGAGCGGTGTGGGTTTTGGTTAAATAATGTTTAACCTGACAGGTGGCTAAAAACTGCTTTAGCCACTGCTGAAAACATTCACTGTCATGGGTTGTCGCTAAAGCCACATCTCGCCAATCCAGTTGCCATAGTAACAATAAATCAAATGCCTTCTTGGCAGTTTGTGCTGCTGAAGCAATTTTAACCAAGTGATCGCCACTATGCTGTTGGATAATTTGCTCCCACAACAGTTGTTCTCTTAACTCCGATAACACAATATGATCAGCGGCTGGTTGAAAATTGCTGTCAGCCAATCGCTGCCACAAGCTTTGCAGCCAATGCTCAATGGCCATTACCCTGGGAGTAGGCCAGGCCTGGTGATGAGCAGCCGTTTGCTGCGCAGCATAAGCCGCCTGAATTTTCGCCGTCATCCGCCGGTTAGGGGTAAGAATCAACTCCCCTTGTTTTAAGGCGCTTTCTAAACCAGAAATATCAAACAGTGTTTTTGTCACAGGACAGTCATTGGCTAATTAAATTAAGGGGTATTGTAAGAGGATGAAATGCATTTGCCTACATTTGCCATAATCAACCCCGCTGATTGCCACCGTTCTATGGCTAAATCAGTAACAAACCAAACTACACTTAAGAGGTTGTTACTGATTTATGTTTATTGCCCACCTACCAGCGGGTTATCTAATTACCCAGCTATACCTCAAACGCCAATGTTTCTCCTTTGCTGAGCAACACAGAGCCTGGTTAGTTGGGGTAGGGCTGTTTGCCAGTGTATTACCAGATGTTGATCTGTTGTACTTCTATTGGTTTGATCAGCGACAGCATAACCACCATAGCTATTGGACCCACACCCCAGTTTTTTGGCTAGCCATTTTTCTCTTGCCTTGTGTTGTCGTTTGGATTACTAAACAGAAGCTATTGTTGACAACAATAGTCGTGTTATTAATGAATGTTATGCTACACCTGTTACTGGACAGTATCGCCGCTGAAATATTGTGGCTATATCCTGTTGTTAAACAAAGCTTCGGTTTAGTAGAAGTGCCTGCTCAATTTGCCTGGTGGCCACTTAATTTTCTTTTGCATTGGAGCTTTATGCTTGAAGTGTTGATCGTCGGGACAGCACTTTATCAGCTTAAAAGGCAGTATTCACTTAAATATCAAACAGTTAACATACAATCTTAAACTTATTTATTAGTTATATCGTGGAGCATTTTTTACTTAGCATGAATTCTAATTTTTTAAGATTTTTCGATAACAATCAACTAGTTATAGTGCTTAGTTAAAGTAAATTTCTAATAACAGTAAGCATCGTATGAGAATAAAGGAATGGAGGTTTTATGCCAGCGCAGTTAACTGACAAATTAGTCATTGCCATTTCATCGAGAGCGTTATTTGACCTGGCAGAAAGCCACCGTATTTATGAAGAAGAGGGCTTAGATGCTTACCAGGAGTACCAGATTGCCCATGAAAACGAAATTTTAGCGCCTGGTGATGCCTTTCCTTTAGTTGCTAAATTGTTGAAACTAAATGAACGGCTAGGGCAAGATCGGGTTGAAGTGATTTTATTATCACGCAACTCAGCAGACACTGGGTTGCGTATTTTTAATTCCATTGAGCATTATGGCTTAAATATTGTTCGAGCGGCTTTTTGCGGGGGCCAAAGCCCTTACCGCTATATTGCTTCATTTAATTGTCACTTATTTTTATCTACCCATATAGAAGATGTAACCAATGCTCTCAGTTCAGGTTTTGCTGCTGCCATGATTATGCCTTCAGTCAAGTCAGCTGATGAACCCAGTGATGATACATTACGGTTTGCGTTTGATGGGGATGCAGTGGTGTTTTCTGATGAAGCAGAACAGATTTACCAAGCTGAAGGACTAGAAGCATTTGCTGCCAGTGAGCGTGCTTCGGCCAAATTACCCTTATCAGGTGGTCCATTTAAACCGTTTTTAGCTGCATTACATAAGCTGCAAAGTGAGCTCCCAGCCAAGCAGAGTCCAATTCGAACAGCATTAGTGACTGCTCGATCAGCGCCGGCCCATGAACGAGTGATTCGCACCTTAAGAGAGTGGGGGATTCGACTAGATGAGTCACTTTTCTTAGGTGGGTTAGCCAAAGGACCTTTTTTAAAGTCCTTTGGTGCAGATGTGTTTTTTGATGATCAGGTTGGGCATTGTGATTCAGCTAGAGAGCATGTGGCGACAGGGCATGTCCCTCATGGTGTTACCAATACTCCCAAAGAACTCAAAAACTAAAAGAAGGCATACTTAACGCCCAGTGCAAAGAGGGTACTGGCAAGTACTGGGTGCATGACCTTTTCTGGAAGCCGAGCCCCTAGCCGAGAACCAATATAAATAGCAGGTAGTGAACCAACTAATAGGCTAGCTAGCAGCCCAAAATCCACATTACCTAGCCAGATATGCCCTAAACCAGCAATAAAGGTGAGCGGCACTGCATGAGCCAGGTCAGTGCCTACCACTCTCACACCTGTCAGCTGAGGATATAACACCATAAGCAGTGCTGTACCAATTGCCCCAGCTCCCACAGATGACAGCGTTACTAGAGCACCAAGTAGCGCCCCCATAGTAAGCGTAATAGCCGCGAGGTGTCGGGTAATAAACTGTTGTATAACTGAAGGCTGAGCACTGTCTAATGCAAGGCGAGACCTTGCTAACAATACAACAGCTGTCATGATCAGCATAAAACCTAAACTGCTTGTTAGTAGGTGGCTATATTCTGAACTATCTTTGAAGTAGTAGTTAAGCAGCAACACCGTTAAGCCCGCCGCAGGTAAGCTACCGGCCCCGAGCAGTCCTACTAAACGCCAGTTAATTGTCCGACGCTTGTGGTGTAACGAAACACCACTGGCTTTGGTAATGGATGCGTACATCAGGTCAGTGCCAATGGCAATATGCGGGGGAAAACCAAACAACAACAATAGAGGAGTCATCAGTGACCCTCCACCTACCCCTGTTAACCCGACGGCAAGTCCAACGGTGGCACCTGCCAAAATATAAAGCAAAACTTCCATCAAATATGGTCTAAAGTTATAAATGGTGATAGAAAAGCTATGAATTAGAGAATATAACCATAATGCTTGGAAATTTAGCGGTTTCCATCTATTCTTGAAAAGAATATTTATTTATATTTTTATGCTTTATGCATATAAATGCCGAATGGAGGGGTTATGAAGTTGCAACAGTTGCGCTATATCTGGGAAGTAGCGCATCACGATTTAAATGTTTCGGCTACCGCACAAAGCCTTTATACATCACAGCCTGGTATAAGCAAGCAAATCCGTTTATTAGAGGATGAGCTTGGGGTTGAAGTTTTTGCTCGCAGTGGCAAACATTTAACTCGGGTAACGCCAGCTGGTGAAGCGATTATTAAGACCGCTGGAGAAATTCTGCGTAAAGTAGAAAGTATCAAGCAGGTAGCACAAGAGTTCAGTAATGAACAAAAAGGCAGCTTATCTATTGCTACCACCCATACCCAAGCGCGCTATGCGCTGCCTACAGTCATCAAAAAATTTATCCAACAGTACCCAGAAGTGTCGTTACATATGCATCAGGGCACTCCCATGCAAATTGCTGAAATGGCTGCTGATGGTACGGTTGATTTTGCTATCGCCACAGAAGCAATGGAACATTTCAACGATTTGATTATGATGCCCTGCTATCGCTGGAATCGTTGTGTGTTAGTGCCTAAAGATCATGTATTAGCACAAAATAGCCGGCTAGAGCTGGAAGATGTTGCTAAATACCCAATCGTCACTTATGTATTTGGCTTTACAGGCCGCTCAAAATTGGATGAGTCTTTTATGAGTAAAGGACTGACGCCAAAAGTGGTATTTACTGCTGCTGATGCTGATGTCATTAAAACCTATGTCAGACTTGGCCTGGGGGTAGGTATTGTGGCTAAAATGGCTTATAACCAAGAGCTAGATCAAGATTTGGTCGCATTAGATGCAAGCCACTTGTTTGAGTCCAGCATTACGAAAATCGGCTTCAGGAAGGGTACATTCTTACGTGGTTTTATGTATGAATTTATTGAGCAATTTGCACCTCACCTCAATAAAGATATCGTAAATGATGCCTCGCAACGACATAACCGAGCTGAGTTAGAAGAGCTTTTTGATTCAGTACAACTACCCGTCTACTGAAGTGTATAATCAAGGCTGACTTAAAGCGTCATTAAGCCAGCCTGGTTCACTTTAGCTACTCACTGCGAAACCGTTTACAGTGCTTAAACTTGCTTTTTAATGAGCGTCTTCTTACGAGAGGTGTTTAAGTACTTCCTGCACCAACTTGAAGTAAACGGTATACACTACCTGCTGGCCATCAGGATGATCGACAATAAAGAAGGGGGCTTTATCCACCTGTAAGCTTTGTGCTAACTGCATACCTTCGCTGTTTGGGTCGTTCTCATGGGCTTCAACAATACGCTCAATGTGCTTTATATGCCCCGACTTTTCCAGCCGCTGCAACACATCGATACACTTTTTACAAGGTGAGCCATCAGCCAATACTTTCTTTACCAACGTTATTTTTACAGTCATGATTTCTTCTTTAAGTCATTGATGAGCAACTCTAAAAATAGTAATTTTTAAGTGCCCTTATTTAGAGTGATTTGGAGTTGCTTGCATGTAGTCCACACTCTTTCTGCGTAGCTTCTTCCCACCACCAACGTCCTGCCCGTTCATGTTGATTAGGTAACACAGGTCGGGTACAAGGCTCACAGCCAATACTGACAAAGCCTTTTTGATGTAGCTCATTAAAAGGCACATCATATTCATGGATGGTTTCCCATACTTGTGCTGAGCGCCAGTTGGCTAATGGGTTAAATTTATAAAGCAGGTTTTCCTGGCTGCCAAAGCTGAGATCTTGCTCAATCACAGGAATATGGGCGCGGGTATTAGGGCTTTGATCTTTTCGTTGCCCTGTAATCCAAGCATCGAGTTGGCTCAGCTTACGCCGTAAAGGGGCTACTTTACGAATACCACAGCATTCCTGATGACCATCTTGATAGAAGCTAAAAAATCCTTTGGTTGTTACAAAAGGTTCAAGCTCTGCAGGATCTGGGGATAGTACCTCAATGTCAATGCCATAATGTTCCCGTACCTGATCTATAAAACGATAGGTTTCAGGGTGCAGGCGCCCAGTATCCAGAGTAAATACAGAAATATTATCAGTGACACGGGTGGCCAACTCGATAAGCACTACATCTTCTGCACCACTAAATGAAATAGCAATATTATCAAAGGTGTTGAAGGCCAGTTCGAGAATCGCTTCAGGATCCCGCTCACTGTATTCCAGTTGCAATTGGAGGGTGTTGAGCGGCTTAGTCACAATAGTTACCTATCCTCACACAGTCAGGTTGCCAGCAAACGGGTTGCGACAGCCTGTTTTCACTTATTTATCGCGGTTAGGGCTTGTTGTGTTAACAAGTCCTGGTATTAAAATTATCAGTTATAAAACTTACTTATAATAACAAGCGATAGCTATAAGGGATAAATAAAATCTTTATCTAATTATATGTAGAGAGGGTATAACAACTTTCTGCTGATGAGTGAGCTAATGCTAGGCGGTTATCTATACTAATGTCTATGCTAAAGCATTATTTCTTACTGTTACTTGGCGTGTGGAGCATATCAATTTACCCATTGATGGCCAAGGAAATTAAAATAGCCTACAACAGCGACTGGCCTCCCTACTCATATATCGATAAAAAGGATGGTGTGGTTAAAGGCATTTTGGTTGATCTACTCAATAGTTTATTTGTTGAGCAGTTAAGTATTAAAACAATCAATTATGGCTTTCCTTGGAAGCGGGTGCAGTCAGAAGCCAAATCAGGGTTGATGGATGCCTTTATTACTGTCCCCACCGAACCACGTCTGGCCTATGCACTACGTTCTCGCAATATTGTTTACACCCTTAAAATGCAGGCTATCACCCGACAAGATAAAGCACTCATCGACCAGATAAGCCGAGTAAAAACGGTTTATGGATTAAATACATTTAATGTTTGCGAAATTATTGGCAATGGCTGGGGGTATCGGTTTTGGCAACAGCATAATGTTAAGTTTCAGGCAGTACCCAAGGTCAGCAATTGCTTATTGTTGATTGCCAAAGGGCGTGCTGACTTGATGATTCACCCATTAGCCGTGGGCTCTGCAGAGCTGTCTCGGTTAAAGCTAACGAAAAAACTGATCATTTTGCCTAAAGTGTATGGGGAAATGAAATTCACTTTGTTACTGTCAAAACAGTCCAATCTTTATAGCCAGGCACTAGTAGATGAGTTTGACCAGGTTATCGATAAGTTGAAACGCGAACAAGCTTACCAGCCCTTATTAGATGCCATTATGGCCAAAGTCACCGCAGCCACGTGGTAGCCCAGTTAGGCAAGACCTATATCCCTATATATCGTTATTTTCAATAAGACTGTTGATGCCTACTTTAATTGGTTGAGCGCATTCATTAAGTTGCTGACTTTGGCCCATGCTTCTTGATACTCATCTTCACACTGAGAATCAGCGACAATACCGCCGCCGCCCCAGCAATAAAGCCCTTGATCTTTAGCAACCAGGGTGCGAATCGCAATATTGGTATCCATTTGTTGATTAAAGCTGATATAGCCTATTGCTCCACAATAAACACTGCGAGAGACAGGCTCCAGTTGTTGAATAATTTCCATCGCTCGAATTTTAGGTGCACCAGTAATAGAGCCCCCGGGAAATGCCCCGGTTAATAAATCAAAATAATTAGCACGGCTGTTTAACTGGCCTGTCACTGTAGTCACCAGGTGATGCACATTGGCAAAACTTTCCAGCTTAAACAGATGTGGTACTTTTACCTGGCTACAGTGCTTGCTCAAGTCATTCCGTAATAAATCCACGATCATTAAGTTTTCTGCCTGGTCTTTTTCACTATTTAACAGGGCTTCTGCTTGTAAGCGATCCATTTCAGGATCAGCACTGCGTGCCCGAGTCCCCTTAATAGGCTTCGTTTCGATGACGCATTGATCTGCTTTAATAAAGCGCTCTGGCGAATGGCTTAATACAGTGATATCCCCAAATGCTAGATAGGCAGAGAAAGGAGCAGGGCTGGCCTTACGCAAATGGGTATAGGCTGTCAGCAAATCCCCGCTAAACTGGCTATCAAACCGTTGGGTAAAATTAACCTGATAACAATCACCTGCTTGAATATAGTGCTGTATTTGATTAAACGCTGATTGATATTCAGCTGGGGAAAGTACTGGTTGAAATGGTTCGGTCAGTTTAAATGATTGAGGTGGCTGAACGGCCTCCAACTTAGTTAAGCATGCTTGTAGCTGTTGATATTCCTCACGGGAAAGCGATGGGTGAGCGACTAAAACCGCCTGTTGTTGCTGATGATCAACCACAACCGCCCAGAGGTAGAGCCCTGCCATTAAGCAAGGCCACTCATCATCCTGATGCTTGAAGCGCTGAGGCTCTGTAACCGCTTTTAAGTCGTACCCCCAATAGCCAAGCCAACCACCCACAAAAGGCCAAGTACAGGCAACCGGCTCAAACTGCTCAAACAATTGCTGCTGTAAAACTAAGGGGTGCTCCTGAAGCTGTTTAGACTCACCTGAAAGCAGGTTTTGAAGGGTACAGCTCCCTTTCTGGTAGTGTAAAAAATAGTGGGGGTTGGCGGTAATAATATCAAAGCGACCATCAGTGTGCTTTCCATCAGTACTATCCAGCCAGGCGGGGAAAGGCATATGGCGCAATGCAAGAAAATAATCCAGGCTGTTAGGCGAGTAACGAACTGCTGTGACGGTAGCTTGCTTCATAACATCTAATACTATGGGGCTATCAACGTTTCCAATAAGGCCGCGGCATTGTAACGGGCTAGCCCAAATATTTCATCAAACCACATGAAATTTCCATGAGGTCTAGCGAAATCAGGCACCATCAAGCTTTTATCGCTGTTACAGGTACCTAAGTTCGCTGTAAAAAAGCACAACAGTTGCTCTTTTACAGCATTGTTGCAGTGTTTGAAATATAACCCAGCATGGCAATAAGTCTACTGTTGTTTAGCGCTTGCAGTTACAACAGCCTGCGCATATACGCTTTTTATCGCCCTTCTTTATAGATGTTCTCACGCAATTATTACTTCTCATAATAAACATCACTTGTAGGGTAGTGGCTTACTAATTGCTTTGATAGCTCTTAACCACACTTCACCTATCACAACTCCACCTATAAAACGGCAGGAATAATATAAAGGAGAATCTAATGGAATCTAGCACTTTATTGATGAGTCAGCTCACTGGTGAGTGGGGGACAATCAAATGGCTATTAGTGACTCTCATTTTCTTATGGCTCGCTAGTGCAACTGTGCTAGTAATGTTGGTCATCAAAGCTAAACGCTGGCTAATCCATATTGATGCTGTCCAAAAGCGCAAGTTGTTTAGAGAGCAAGCTGATGAGTTTCTAGAACAAAATAAGCTGGATCAACTACAAAAAATCAGTGAGCAGCGCGTAGAAAGTTACCCTAACGACACGTGGTGCCATTGGTATTTAGCCTTAGCGTTTTATCACAAAGGGCGCTGGCATGATGCTAAACGTACCTTCCAAACCATTCTGCAGTTAAATCCCAGCTGGCGTGAAACCGTTAATCCTTATGTTGAAGATTTAATGAACAAGATATCCAATAGTCGGCCTGGCTTGGTGAAATGAATACTTGCTGATTGGCTACTCTTTAACTATGTTTTTTGGCACAGTCCGTTATTAGCCTGCCTGGACAGGCTAATATAATTATCCTAAAAACTGACTGTATTTATGATGGTGCAGCTATCTTACCCTGTACCAGACCCTACTCTATAAGAAAACACTCAAGGAAGAAAAACTATGGCAATCGACACTGGACTGATAGGCTCAGTCATTAATGCCTTACCCTTGGATCGGATGATCTCTGCACCTTTAAATGCAATGATCAAAGCCCAAGTACAAGCAAGTAAAGCTTATGCAGACTTCTTGTTAACCGTCTGTATTAAAGATGGTAAAGCCATTGCGGTTGAGTTTGAATACGATGAAACCTTGGTAAACTCTGAAGGTAGATATCAAGGTACTTTATCCAAAACCATGCGAATTCCTTTATTAGCGGCGATTAGTCACCCTAATATTACCGTTGATGAAGGTAAAATTGATTTTGAACTAGAAGTGAGTCAGTCTGAAGAAAGCCAGTCTTCAACTGAAGCGGAAGCTTCTTTGGAAGCGAAAGTAGGCTGGGGTCCCTTCAGTGTCACTATCAATGGTCGTGTTTCTCATAAGTCAGAACAAACCCGCAAAACAGACACTCGGGCTAAGTACAGTATTTCTACCACCGTTAAACGTCAAAACCCTCCAGAAGCATTAATGCGGGTGATTGACTATCTTACTGATGCAGCCACCAAACCGGTTGTATTACCAAATGCTAAGCCAGAAAACACTGACGCATTACCTAAAAATAATGTATTGCCTGCGCCTAAGGCTGATGACAAGAAAACTGGCTCTTAATGCTTAAGCAGTGACGACTTGCCCCTATCCCCTGAATAAAGCGGGTAGGGGTGTTTCTTTATGGGTGATAACAGTCACAAAAGCGTCTTATGTCTTACTTGTTCGTGACTGTCATTGAGGGGGAATAATAATGGTATTCAAAAAAAATAAAGAACCCATTAATAGTGTTTCATTAACTAATATAACTCGCGGTATGCACCATGCGGCCATGACCACAACCAGCATGGTGGCACAGCAGTATGTCAGATTATTTGAACAGTTTTTTGATCGGGAAGACCCTAAAGATCCTGACTCTCCCCTGAAAGCGAAAATGGTTGAAATAAAGCTAGGGGATAACCACTCGATGTATGTGCCATTAATTTCAATGGTAGCCCCTAAAGGCATTGTGATGGATCGAATGAAAGTCTCAATGTCAGTCAAAATGGAAGAAATTGAGCTGAAAAAGGCCACGACTGCCGACAATGCAGAACAAATGCGACGAGGTGGGTTCACAGTCTCTTTTCAATCCAATAAGCGGAGCAAAGGAGGCGATGGGCGTTATGCTGATGAAATTGCAATTGATATGGAGTTTCAGGCCATCGAACCACCTGAAGGCATTATGCGGGTGATTGAAGAGTATACCAATCTAATTGGTCCTGTATCAGCCGCTACCCCCGAACCACCCAAACAGGATGAGAAAAAAGCGGAAACCTCTATCGATGATTAATTAACAAAATAAAATAGCTAGGATTAAATAATTATAAATATGAATGCGTATTATTTATTTACAGGTCCTCAATAATTTATTTTCCCCGCCGTCACTGGACAGCTTATATTAGCGCCAGAATATAAAAGCTGCTAGCAGGATTAGCAGCTTTACCAACCAAACTGCTTTTTATCAATCTTTCTAAATGGCTGATGGTTTTTAATATTACCCCTCAATAAAATTGCATCTTAGCCCTCAACTAGTATAACTCCTCAATAAATATTAATTTAACTGCGATCAATAATTAATTATAAGTAATCACGTCACTCCTGAACTCACTTAACTCATAAGTCGTGAAAAAAATTTCATCTATAAGAAAAAGTAATATTTGAACGATTGAATGTGCAATATATCGCTTTATTTTATTATCAAAGACATTAACTTAATCGCAGCACTTGTTTTTACTGGATTTTTATTTGAGCTGGCGAGCAATCGATTAGTCAGCATTAAACGTTATTTAAAATTATTTCTTAGGTGAAACACTTTCAATATTTAGTGGAAGGTTTACCTAATAATATTTTTCACAAAACCCTTTATTTAACAAATAACCATTATTAAAGCAATCAAGAGCTGAATTTATGCGCAGTCATTTTTTAAAGATTTCTAGCTTAAGCTTGGCAATTGCCGCTTACAGCACCTCAGCACTTGCCAATACGATGTTGGATGTATTGGTGGTTTACCCCCAAGGTAAGAGTGGTGCTCAAGATGTTAAAGCGTTAGCCGCCTCTTACGTTAACTGGGCTAACCAGGCTTATAAAAATAGCCGGGCCAATGTGCAGTTAAGATTGGTAGGGGTTGTGCCACTCAATACTTTTCATGGCAATACCAATGGTAACGCATTAGACCGAGTGACCAACGATAGGGCGATAGCCAGACTTAGACAACAATATGGAGCAGATTTCGTCAGCTACTTTGCGCCTCGCTCTGGCGGCACCTGTGGTGTGGCTTGGGTCCCTCAAGGCCGCGTCCAAAGCAGTCAAGCATACAGCGTGGTTGCAACCAATTGTGGCAATGTGGCATTTGCTCACGAGTTAGGCCATAACATGGCCCTGGGACACTCGGCTGCCCAAAATAGCAAAGGGGGTATCTGGTCTTGGGCACGAGGTCATGGTGAACGAGGAATGTTTGCAACGGTAATGGCTTATGGATCTGCTTATAATGCACGCAATGTACAGTATTTTTCAAACCCGAATGTAAACCAGTGTAAAAACCGTCCTTGTGGTAAAGCTAATTACACCGATAGTGTTAAAAATATCAATGCGGTGGCATCCCAGTTAGAAGCATTTATGCCTTCAAAACAGCCAGATAATCCAAAACCGAATCCGAACCCAAATCCGAATCCGAATCCGAATCCTGACCCAGGTGATGATGGTCCTGACTGGCCCGATAAGCCAAATCCCAACCCGAATCCAAATCCCGATCCTGGTGATGATGGCCCAGACTGGCCAGATAAACCCAATCCAAACCCGGATGACCCTGATGATGGCGGTCCAAAACCACCAGATGATGGGGATAATGATGGTCCCGGTTGGCCAGATGATGACGATGATAAGCCAGGTCCAAATCCGAACCCGAATCCAGACCCAGGTGATGACGATGGTCCAGACTGGCCAGATAAGCCAAATCCGAATCCGAATCCAAACCCAGATCCGGATGATGTCTGTAAAAAACCACACATGTCGAAGAATATGGTTGAGTCTGGCGATTTTAACAGCTTAAGTGGTTGGAATAGTTTTTATAATAACGTGGTGACTATCAATACAGAATCAAAAACAACCAAGTGTGGTCGAGATAATATTTTAAAAGTCACTAATCGAATGGCCTATTATGATGGGGTAGCGCAAGATATCACTAATAAAGTGATTAATATCGCTGACCTCAAAAATACTGAGCTTGAAGTCAGTGCTAAAATGCAGCTGGCGACTAAAGAGCAAAAGCGGGATAACGCGCGAATTGCCCTACAAATTACCGATGATTTAGGCGTACATTATCAGTATGTCGCGCATAGCTCGATTACTAATAATGAAATGTCAACGGTAACAGGCCAGTTTAAAATTGACCATTTTGGTAAAATTCGCAAAGTGCAATTATTAATCTTTGGTCCTGAAAAGAATGCTGCTTTCTATGCGGATGAAGTGACCTTAAGAAAAGCTGGCGAAAAACCTGACCTTGGCCCATTAATTGATCACGGTTTTGAGGGAGACAACCACGGCTGGATACCATTCTTTGGTATTGATAAAGTCGAACGCACCAATAAAATGGCAAAAGACGGCAAATATAGTCTAATGGCCATGGGGCGTGATCACTGGTACTCTGGCCCAGCACTAGATGTAAAAGGGCTGGTAGAAAGCGGTAAAAATTACCAGTTTAGTTTTGACGCTCGCTTAGCCGATAAAGTCAGCAAACCACAATATATTGACATGCAACTGTTTTATGTGGATGACGAGGGTTATCACTGGAAGCGAATAAAAACAGAAACAGTGCCAGCCAATAAACAATGGATGTCAATTAGCGGTGAGTTTAACTACCAAGCCAAAGGCAACGTAAAGTTTGCACAACTTTACATCTTCGGCCCAGAACCTGGCAATGATTTTTATCTGGATAATATCAAGCTAGATAAAAAGAAATAGACTGTTAAAATCCAGACCACTCAAAAAAGCCCGCTAGTTTCTTAAACGCTAGCGGGCTTTTTTATTATTTACTCTTCACTTCGCTTAATTCATCTTTACACAAATAGTGTAAGCTAAGTTATTGCCACTATTGCAAATGCCCCCAATCTCACGTTTACTATTTAGTAAGCTGCAAAAATCCCAGTGAATTTTTAATAATAACGGTTGCAGTTTTCAGCTACACAGCGCGTGTAATAACGGCGCTTCATAGTTTGCTAAAACCCCCAATCAGTAGTTAACTATTTAGTAAGCTGGCAAGCTTTAGATTTTATTAAAGATTAGCTAATAGTCGTATATAAATTCTGACTAAATAATAATCGAAATACTCTCCATATTTCAGCTAAACACAGTGCAACAGTAATCTACCTCATCGTGGGTACGCCCAAATGAAGGGTAATCAGTGAGTTTTTTAATGGTTAGAGAGATTGGTATATAAACTATTATCTTGATCTAAACACCAACTAATTACCAATACTTTCTTGGTCTTACTCACAGACACTTCATTTAATAGCGATTTTTTAAGGAAGAAAAATGCAATTTTCTGTTTTTATACAAAAACATGGGGATGATGAAGTTGCCGCTATGTTAGGGGTAAAAAAACGCACTGTGAGTTCATGGCGACGAATGGAGCGAGCACCCACACCTGAACAAGCATATAATATTATCGAAAAAACTCAGCAAGTTGTTGATTGGCAGGGGATTTACCAGCCCTATGTAACCTATCGAAAACGTCAAAAATCAAAAAAACAAAGCATGTTGACCCAACACAATACACAACAAACAACTAATAAGCACTAGCTTTCAATTCACTTAGGACGAATAAATTTATGAGTGCAGCTCGTATGATTTTATTGCTAAATCCAAAGCAATGTTCTCTTGACCATATTCCAGGAGGTTTCAATCGAATAAGTTGGGAAGATGTTGCTGCAGCATTAGCCATGGGCAATTTAGACTCAATCGCTTACTACCTTGGTCGTACTAAATATTGTCATGATGAACAAGCAAAAGCAGCTTTAATAGCGTTAATTAAAGAGCAAGCTCAGCGACTTGCTAGCAAAAGCCAATGGCGTGCAACTAATGAGCGATTAGAACGATTATCCCAACTAGCTTGTCTGGAATTAGTCGAAAGCCCCATTTGTAGAAAATGTAAAGGAATTGGAAAAATATTGACTATATCCTGCCAACAGTGTAGTGGCATTGGCTATTTAAGACAAAGTGAACGCAGTAAATACCTTTACGCGGGTATTGATAAACGCTGTTGGGCACGACGATGGAAAGACCGCTATGAACAACTATATACTGATTTATGTGATGCCGAGCACCGATTAATACGGCACTTGTATCATCAATTATTTGATAGTGAAGAGGAAAAACAAGCTAGTTAATTAACTACGTTATAAACATATTTAAAAGTTAAGATGCACACGGGTCAAAATGTAGTAGTCAATAAATGGCATGTTTAAACTGTAGTTTTTGTAATTACTGACAAGTGTGCTCTTTTAGGGGAAAAGCGGCTACTCTCCCTTCCTTGGAATATATGTAAGCACTCCTTGATTCCCTCCCATGATATGAATACTAAACTGGTAGACTCCATTGGTTTAGTACTCAATGCAATTACATAGACTTCCTTGGGTAGCGTTGTACTGCCCCTGCAACAGCCTTTGTTCTTATGTACTGATTGTTTATGCAACCTACATTAAAAGTGTATCTTAATTAATGTTTTGACTTGTTATCAGTCAGTGAAATAGGGCAGTAGGCTGTTTTTTATTAACATTTCCAAATCTATTAATAGGATATGAAAGTTACGGCTAAAATTTAGTTGGCTAATGAGAGTCTTTTAATATCTGAACTGGCTGTTAAAAGACCATAAACGATAAAAATGTCAAGGAAATAAACCCATTGTCTTTTAGCACTATGTTATAGGAAATTAAGAAATCCTATAACATTAGTTAAAATTAAAGGAAAATTAAAGATGACCAAAGTTGCTGATATGAAAAAAGATGTATTGAAAATTATGAAAGCTGCTTATGAGAAAGCTTCTTATAATAAGATAGAAGATAAAGAAATATATGAAAAAGGTTTTTTGTTGGAAAACCATGCAACATCTGTTAGAGAGGCATGTGAAAAATACAACCTTCAGGTTTCGTTTAGAGCTGCAGGAATGGACACATTGGAACGTATTTCAAAAGGCAATCCATGTAAAGGTCACACTATAATGGATAAGTCTATCAAAAAGAAGAATGGTTTATGGACATATAGCGCAGATGAAAAACTGCTTAACAGATACAAAGGACTGGTGGGCTATCCAGAAAAGAACACAGCAGTGAATGGCCCAAAACTTGGCGGTATATGGAAGTTGAATAGCAAGGGGCAAGAACAGATTCCAGTAGGTGATCTAAACAAATATGAAGAGACCCAGTTTTTCACTGGTGATTACGATATGCATGACCTTCTTAAAGAGAATAAAAGGATCCTTGCAGGTACACCAGATGAATCATCGACGATCAATAGCCTCCTTGTTAAGATGAATGAGGGTAGCAAAACTAAAATTAAGGATACTGAAGCAGTGCGCGGACGCTGGTTTAATTCCCAATATGCATGGATCAGGCATGGTGCCCAAACATCATTTATCAGTTATTTGCTAGATCAAAATAGTATTGAAGAAATGAAGGAAATATTAAAAAAAACTATGCTGTTCCGCAATTACCTCTGCAAGGTGTAGTCACCACAATCGATAACAATATCATAATGTTTAACAAAGAAAAAGAGGTATATTTATTAGACAGTGCTGCAAAAGTTTATAAATACTACGAAGAGCATGAGTTACTCGAACAAATACCATTTTACTTTTTCTTTGATGATTTAACCAAAAACGACATCGTAAACAAAAAAAAAATACAAGTCCAGGATTACGCTAAAGAAATAAACCGATTACTAACTAGTGTTTATTCATGAAACGCAGTTGGGCACGACGCTGGAAAGACCGCTATGAACAATTATATACTGATTTATGTGATACCGAGCACCGATTAATACGGCACTTGTCTCATCAATTATTTGATAATGAAGAGGAAAAACAAGTTAGTTAATTAACTACGTTATAAACGTATTTAAAGGTTAAGATGCACACTGGCCAAAATGTAGTAGTCAATAAATGGCATGTTTAAACTGTAGTTTTTGTAATTACTGACAAGTGATCTCTTTTAGGAGAAAAGCGGCTACTCTCCCTTCCTTGGAATATATGTAAGCACTCCTTGATTCCTTCCCGCGATATTGAATACCAAACTGGTAGACAGCATTAGTTTAGTACTCAATGCAATTACATAGACTTTCTTGGGTAGTGTTGTATTGCCCCTGCAACAGCCGCTGTTTTGCTGTTCTTGGTGATTACTTAGATTAAACATAGTTCTATATGAGTATGATTAGTTTGAAATTATTAACCAAAGTAGGGCAGCGGCTGTTTTTCAATAGAAAATGATAGGCAACAACTATTGCAAATTATTTTAGTTTATAAAACAAAGCATTCTATATCTATAGAAAATGATGATACTATTTCTGGTCATAAAAATAATATCAAGCATTCTTATGTTTTACTAATTACCAACAAAAAACAACCACCCAAAAAAATTTCGATTATTTTTTATGATACATCGCATATTAAAGTATCTCCAGAAAAAACATTCAAACACATACTGCTTTCTTTTCATATTTATAAATACAGAAATAATTAATCAACCACAAGTTAGCAACTTATTATCAAACAAAGGAAATAAGTAATGGATGTGCAAAATAAAGAAAAGAATGAGTGTTTAGCTTCGCCAATTCATAAACTACAAACCTTTGGTAAGCATGGAGATGGTATTAAAATAGCTATTATCGATGGAGGAATAGATCCACTTCATCCAGAACTGCATAATGTCCAGATAACCAGCGAACTAAACAAAAAAAGTCAATGTACAACCCATGGAACTGCTGTCTGTAGTTTGATATGTGGGCATAATATAGGTATTGCAAAGTCTGTCAATATTTTAAGTTTACCAGTTTTTTACGAAGATACTGAAGGTCAAATTCACGGGTGCTCTGAAAGGAAAATTGCTAATGCAATTAGACAAGCAGTTAAGTTTGGTAGTGATGTTATAAATATAAGTGGTGCAGGGCTTTCAGTAAATGGCAGAGGTACGGATGAACTACGAAAGGCTGTGAGTTTATGTGAAAAAGCAGGAATAATAATTATCGCAGCAGTTGGTAATGAAGGTGTAAACAGTGAATCATTACCTGGATCTTTGCCATATGTTATTGCTGTAGGTGCTTGTGATCGTAATGGAATTCCAGCAGCTTTTAATAATTATGGAATTAAATTAAGAAAAAAAATGTTACTTGCATCTGGAGTAGGACTTCCAGTAGCAGCAAATTTAAATCAATATAATCTTGCATCTGGTAGCAGCTTTTCGGCACCCGTTGTATCAGCAGTGAGTGCACTTATTTTAAACTCCTTTCATCAAATTCCCAAGCCTCAAAGAGGTTATGCTGTAAAGAAGGCTTTGTTTGAATCAGCAAGTTTACTTGTACAACCTCAAAAAACTATTTCTCCTATACACCGACTCAATCTAGCAGCATTAGCTGCATATGTTGAGCAATTCACTAACCACCAACCCAAAAGAGGAAAACCATCAATGGATGAAAAAATAGATATTCATCATAATGATGAAAATGAAGTCATTTCGGACACAATAGATACTGGACAAGAAGTATTAAGCAGTGATGATATAGATGCTTCATCAAAATCAGTACTAGCTTTACCTAAAATAGAAGATTCTGCTTCTAATAATCATGTCCATAATCCAGCGACTATTGTTAGTCAATCCAATTCTGATCCACGTACAGCAAAACACAAAGAAAAGGTGTTTTTAATCGGTACTATTGGCTATGATTTTGGTACCGAAGCTCGATTAGATTATTTCTCACAAGTGATGGGAAACCAAGGGATGCCTTTTGATCCTGTTGAAATGGCAACACACCTAAATAAAGAAGGCAATACAGAACAATCCAATGCTTTAATTTGGACGTTAAAAATTGATGGCATACCTGTATATGCTATTGAACCCGACAATCAGTTTGCTGTTTTACAATATGCTAGACTTGTTGAGTTTATACATGATCAAGAGACTGAAGGAGTTGAACGTGTTTCCATTGCTGGAACAATTACAGGAGAAGTGAGGCTATTTAATGGCCATGTTGTTCCTACCATTTCACCAGTATTAAGAGGTATGTTCAATTGGAAATCAAAAGACTTATCTCATCTTGTCATTGGGAATGAATCAAAAGATGAGCCACAACGAAAAGCTCTAACAAACTTTCTCCATAGGATTTATTATGAGTTAAGAAATCGTGGCTCAGAGCCTAATGAACGTGCCATTAATTATGCAGCTACAAATGCCTATCAAATGAAAGAAATATTTGATGATGCATTTAGTGAAAATTTGTTCCTAAACAAGATTTCTGCAGAAGAGAGTCCCGTCAGTCGTCCTGACTCTGACTGTTGGGATGTTATTCTTGAATTCTTCAACCCTAAAGAACGTTTGACAGCAGCACGTAAACTCTTTAGATACACTGTCGATGTCAGTGACATTATTCCAGTTACCATTGGCCATCTGCGTAGCTGGCATGCTTATTAAAAAACTAGTTTAGTAAAAAAGAATTGAGTAACTTTGCTAAAAAGCAAGTTATTCATGCTAAGGCAATATTGCCTTTAAAACACAAAACCTCAGGAGAAAAATCATGAAACTACCTACACAAGCTAAAAACATTGACCGTTCAAATCGTGTTGCAGAAGCTAAAGCAGCTGGCGTTAATCCAGCTTTTTGGGGAAGTGCATTTAAAAATATTCTCAAAAAAGCTGGTCAAGGAGCACTGCAAGGGATTATGAGCTAATTAAATAACTTAGAAAACAAACTAAACAAATGGAGAAAAATCATGAAACTACCTACACAAGCTAAAAGTATTGACCGTTCAAACCGGGCTGCAGAAGCTAAAGCAGCTGGCGTTAATCCAGCTTTTTGGGGCAGCGTATTAAATGTTCTAAAAAAAGCTGGAACAGGAGCATTACAAGGTGTATTGAGTTAATACTTAATCGATGGTGGTGAGCTTTTGCTCTCCACCATTTTAAATAGAAGCTGGCTGTAATAAATATACTATAATAATTTTAACATAAAAGCTCTGGTTCTCAAACCTTTAAGTTTTGGCTCAAGGTATTCACTGTTATCAAATAGAAGTTTGTTGATTTATTCAACCTTCTCAAGATTTACTGGAGCGGTTGGGGGACGGCGGGTAAATCAGTAGGAAATATTAAAGTATATCCTTACCGAAGTCTACTAAATTAAGGGAATAAAGTTTATTATTATGATGCTATCCATTAAAAAACTATTAAGTATTAAACTACTAAAGTTTCACCAAAATATTTTTTTAAAGCCTCTGACCTCTAATTCTGCGACTTCCTTTTTGAGAAAAATAAATGGTAATGAAAAACCCAAATTCAACCAGTTATTATGACTGTTACTTTAGTAGTGGGCTTTATAAAAAACGTTACCCAAAAGCTAATCCATGGGTTTTACAATGGATAAGATCCGAGCTGAAAAAATATCCCAAAAGTAAAGAGGCAACCATTATTGACTATGGTTGTGGTAACGGGCGTTATTTATTCCCTTTACTCGATAGTTCTATTGCTAGGTTTATTGGCTTTGACACCAGTAAAGCAGCAATTGCTCAATTGAAAAAAAATATAGAGCCAATTGTACAATACCGAGTGAGAACCCAGTTATTTGATAATGAAGCCACATTTTATAAGACAGTTATTCACCAAAAGCCTATTATATTGGTCATGTTATTGTTTGGGGTTCTATCACATATTGAAGGTAAAAATAACCGTATTCAATTATTAGAAAAATTAGCTAAACTTCTAACAGACAATAATGGTTGTATTGTTATTTCTGTACCCAATCGCTGGCGGCGATTTCCTGTACGCCAGTTAAAGCAGTATTTTGGTAGTTATCTAGATTCTTTTCGACACAGTGATATTTTCTATCAAAGGCACTATAAATCACACAAAATGACGTTCTTTTATCACTTATATACATTAAAAGATCTTGAAAATGAACTGCGTTGTGCAGGCTTAATAATTGAGTCAGTAGCGCCTGAAAGTATATTCCCTGAAAAATGGATTACATCTTGTCAGCTAGTTTACCAACTCAATCATTGGTTATTAACAAAACTTCCTCCAACGGTTGGCTATGGATTACTCGTTACGGCTAAAAGAGCAACGTCACATGTGGTGTAGGTTGATTGCTTGGAACGCATTTTTCATATTCAGCTCATTACCAGTAATGGCAAGTGATGCGCTAAGCACTATCCAAAACCGGGGAAAGCTAACCGTTGGAGTAAAAACGGACTATCCTCCCTGGGGAATGCTTAATGCTAATGGGCAAATTGTTGGTTTTGAGCCTGATCTTGCTAAAGCCGTAGCAGAAAAAGTAGGGGTAGATTTAGAATTACTGGTCGTTAATAGTAGTAATCGTTTACATAAATTAAATGAAGGTGATGTGGACTTATTGATTGCCACGTTAGGGGATACAGTATCTCGCCGTGCTTTGGTGACTATGATTGAGCCACATTATTTTAATAGCGGTGTTTCTCTTGTATCACATAAATCATATCAGTTAAGAAATTGGGAGTCACTTAAGGATAAACCTGTTTGTCTTACCAATGGGGCTTACTTTAATAAGCCACTGATTCAACAGTATCTGATTAAGCCGGTGATAATGCACAACACCCGAGATGCTCAGTTAGCATTGATTACTAAAAAGTGTATAGGCTGGGCTTATGATAATGGAATCTTAGCTCACTTGCTTACACAGTCAACATGGCAAGCCTATGAAACTGAATTACCGGTTATCTTACCTGTGAATTGGGGGATGGCTGTGAGTAAAAATCAAGACACGGCTTCATTGGAAACCGTACTTAGTCAACTTA
Source organism: Spartinivicinus marinus (assembly GCF_026309355.1). Classification (NCBI taxonomy): domain Bacteria; kingdom Pseudomonadati; phylum Pseudomonadota; class Gammaproteobacteria; order Oceanospirillales; family Zooshikellaceae; genus Spartinivicinus; species Spartinivicinus marinus. The sequence continues at coordinate 5,725,551 of NZ_JAPJZK010000001.1, read as the reverse complement.
TTGTGGAGTGGCTTGCCAATGGTTTCCTACTAGAAAAAGCTGTTTATTGGAAATTACCTGATTATCAATATTTAGTCACACGAAAAAAACTATGGTCTTATAAAAATATTGATGGAAAACCATTGTGCAGCCGCCTACCTAATGGGAACTGGCCTGTCCCTTGAGTGACTCTACCTAAAAATCAATCATTTATTAAAAAACAGGGGTGGCCACTCGACTCGTTTGATACCAACAGGCTAATTGAGTCTTTTGTCTACACCCTATGGCTTACTGGTTTGGCCTTAGTTAGTGCAGTCATTGCCATGTTGCTATTTGCCTTTCTCGTGCAAAATTTACCCCCTCGGTGCAGTCTATTCATTCGCTTTGTTATCAATTTACAACGTATGACACCGCCTATCGTTTTACTCTATTTAATTTATTTTGGCGTATTTCATGCGTTATCATCACACATCACCTTAAAACCTGGGGCTGCACTCATTTCTGTCATGGTGCTTTCGCTTTATACCGGTGCAGGCGCAAGCACAGTTCTCTCTGATGCCCTCATAAAAACGCTAGATAAGTCCAACACGTCATTTGAGCATTGGGTTAGTGCTCTACTACTTTGCCAGCAGAGTATTAAAGCTAATTTGGTAAACCTTGTTAAAGCAGCAGGGATGGCAAGTGTTTTAGCTGTACCGAATGCCATCCTAATTGTGACCAGTATTGCCTCATCACAAGGAAATGTATTAATGCTAATGAATTTTTTGATGATTTTTTATTATTTAACCGTACTATTATGTATTAAGTTATGTGATTTTATTACTCATTATCTGAGTTATAAATTACTTAAATAATATAAGTTTCATAGTTTCTATAAACTCACATAATAAAGCTCACTATGTTTTCAATTATAGGCCAACTATTGCAATGGACACCACTGCTGGCCAGTGGTTATATACTTAATTTGGTTATTGCAATTGCTGCGATTACTCTTGGTATCCCTATTGGTTGGATGCTGGCCAAAATTCGCAATAAAAAAATATTGCTAAATTGGGCGATATAGCAACAAGTTTTTTTCGTAATATCCCTAGCTTTGTATTTTTATTTTACTTAGCGCTAATGCTACCTAATGAGTTTATTATATTGGGTAAAATTTACACACTTCCTTCTTTAGCTAAATCAATTTTTGCTCTCACTATTCCTGTCATAGGTTTCTCATCGGACCAGCTATTGAAGTTTTTTCAAGACCAACAGTTACCTTATAAGGAAAAGGTTGATGGTTTAGTAAAAGCATCATGGCAGTATTTTTTAGTTATACTGATGGCGTCTACTACCGCCTCTGTTATTGGGGTTAATGAAATCATGGCAAGTGCTAATACATTGATTGCAACAAGTGGCGATCCACGATTAACATTACCTGTTTATGCTTATGTTGCACTATGGTTTATCACTTCCAGCCTTCTATTTAGTTATATATTTCATCGTGCATGTGGATTCTTTATCATTAATCACAAAAAAAACATTTAATTCAACTTAAACTATATACTTATTTAAAATGCAATTTCTTTCAAAAAAGATAGTTAAAAGTTTTATAGTGATAGCTATTCTAAGTGAACTAATGGTTAGCCTGTTAATTGCATATCAATACACTGAGAAAAAAACAGTTGATAAGAATTTACGTCATCATGTAAAGCAACAAGGCAACTCGGTCAAAAATCAAATAAAGAAACAGATGGAGCTATTGGTGTTAGCTGCTAATTATCTGAAAGATCAAATACAACAGACAAAGCACAATGACCAAGAGATTAGGCAGTTAATTAAAAATATGGTTCAATCGACCTCTGATACATTTAGAGGAGGTGTCGTATTCAAGCGCTATCGATTTAATAAAACAGTGCCTCTGTCCAGAAAGGAGCTGACAATTCTGCAAAACAGCAGCTTTCTGATCGCTATGATTATACACTACCAGACCAGCCAGATACGGATAAACCGCGTACTTTTTGGTTCCATGAACCTTTGAAATACGGTGCAATGTGGATGGAGCCTTATTTTGGTGATTCAGCTCAGAGTTGGCTAGCTGAATATATTTTACCATTTAAGTCCGATTACGATACCTCTTTAGATAATGGTTATGATGGTATTATATTTATCAATTTTTCACTTGAAGGCCTTAGAAGGATTGTGTCTACTTTAAAATTAGGTAAAACAGGCTTCAGTTTTATTATTACAAATCAAGGTAATATCGTCTCTTATCCTAGCTCAGGTGTCATGGGTAAAAACATCCATAACCTAACAGGCAGTCACCAGCTATTAAGTATAATAAGCAAACATATGGATACTAATAAGCTCATCAAGTTTAAACATCCCATTCATGGCCGTGAGTGTTGGTTAACTTTAGAGAGAATTGCTGGTACAAATGCTATTTTAGGTGCTGTAATCCTGGCAGATGAGTTAAGAGATTACTCATTTTCACAAGATAAAGTAGAAAAACTCATACTATTTTTCTTGTTAGTTTTTCTGGTCACTCTGTTTGCTTTAATCGTAAGACAAAACAGTCTTATTCACTATTGGGTGCAGCTTTCAACAGTTATTGCAATATTTCTGTTTGGTTATCTAATATACCTTTGGTACAGTGAACTTACTCAACATATTGCTACTGAGCATGACTCCATACAGGTGGTTGATACGGAAGGGCTTAATACTATTTTGCGTAATCGAAAGCTAATAACGCAGCAAAAAAATAGGAGATCATTAAAGCTAAATGCCTTTTCTAACAAAGACGTACGTGTGGGCATTTATATTCAAGCAATGCAATTTCTTGATGCAAACAATATAGAAGTAACAGGTAAAATATGGCAGCAAAGTGACATAACACAAATAAAGGAAACACCTGACTTTATCATTGCCAATGCTCAGACAATTACTTGGAAAAAAATACACGAATATCAAGGCTATAGTTTATGGTACTTTAATGCCACCTTGCGACAACCTTTTAGTCATACTACCTTTCCATTTGATACAGAAAACGTTCGCATAAAATTTTTACCTAAGCTTCATCAAAAGTCTCTTCGACTGATTCCAGATTTTACTGGCTATTCTGAATTGAGTCCTGATACGCTACCAGGTGTGAGCCATGACTTAATTGTAAATGGCTGGCAACTAACAAAATCTTATTTTAGTTATCGAGAGCCTGAACCTCAGGTTACATTAGGCAGGCCCGAACAACTGTCAATTTTAGATGAGCCACAATTACAATTCAACTTACAAGTACAAAGAGAGATTACTGGGCCAATCATCACTCATATTTTTCCAATTTTAGTTGTTTCATTACTGATATTTTGTATTTTAATGTTATGGAGTAAGTGTGAACAACAAGTAAGCTTGTGGGGCTTTAGCACCTCCATGGTGTTGGAGTACTGTGCAGCCTTGTTTTTTATTTTAGTGATTTCCCATGTATCCTTACGGGAGGCACTCCAAGCGAAAGGCATGATATACTTAGAATTTTTTTACTTTATTACTTATGTAATGATTATTATCACCGCAACCTGTGCTGTTCTTTATACATCTGTAATAAGTATCCATTTTTTAGATTATCAAGAAAGTTTTATACCTAAGCTTATTTACTGGCCTTCCTTTTTTGGCTCATGTGTATTGGTTACTCTAATCCAGTTCTGGTAAAACACACCTACCTATCAATTAAGATTAGTCACTATCATAAAAACCAGAACATTTGTGCCTTATATTCACTAAACCCTATTATACCTACGCCATATTTTTAATATACTGCATTAGAAATAATTATCCTGCCACCATATCCTTCTTGATGATTTCTATGATCCTCTATTTCTAGATAGGAGAAAACACGCCCATTAAACCTTCAATTAAAATAAAACATAACTGGGTGATTTCACTTTGCTATTTGCAACATCAATTCCTATTTGGAAAATATAATGATGTACACCTTGAACTTGAATCTATTAGGCAAGATCTGATAGATTTAAAGTATCACTCGATACCGATGAATTATTATTAGAGCCTTCTAATCAAATTTTGAACTTCAGTATACCCATCACGAATCATTTATAGGTCGTGATGGGTATATACACACGTATTACCTGTCCCGGTGCCAAGTAGGTTTGTTCTGGAAATAGATAATCTTGACCTTCTGCTCCTGCATTGACATGCCATCCAGAGAGATTGGTCCTAAGTGGACCTATGTTTTTTATTTCTAAATATTCTTCATGCTTATGACATAATGCACCTTCATATTTAATATCTGAAATAATAATTTGATACTTTTCTATCACTAGGCAAGCAGCGGTCCACCAATTATTGATATACTGCTTATCCAGTCCTAAAGGCTGTTGTTTACTATAAAGCTTTCCTGCTTTATGTGTTAGTTCTTGATTGATATTACCACATATTCGAGTGATTTCAGCTGGATTTTTCTTGATTGTTCTTTATCACTATTAGCTCCTTGTATAATTAAAGGCTTCTTTAGCCTTTGTTAAATACTTCATACGATCTTTCAAACCATGGTAACCACCATTTATTTTTTTGGTGACTATTTTGATATCATCTATGTCTGCATACCGGTTTAAAAATCGTGAACGCCAAAACCAACAGGCAGCCTTTACAGCACAAGCAGGGTCACTGGCTATACGTTCTGGCTCTCTAATAAAGTCAATACCACAGTATTCTGAAGCAGCTTGATAGTTGTTTTTTCCTGTTAATTGAATTAACCCTCGTCCTCGATAGCGCCAACCATCACCACTGGCTTCATCACCATTGCCCATTCTGTTGGCATATACAATATTGGCAATGGCTTCAGGTTTTCGCTGATACTGCTCAGCTAGTGCTGGAGTAGGAAAATATTTTCCAAACACCCGTTCTAGGGCTGTTTTACTGTAGTTGAGATTTTCCTCTAGCCGGCGGAAACTACTACTCTCATGAGCTAACTGAGAAATAAAATGGGCTTGTCTTAGTCTTGTGATAATTTCTACCAGTGGCATCTCCTGGTTAAGAACAGGTAAAAAATCTCTTACATCTTGTTCTCGAATCTGCGGCATAATTTCCCGTAACTGGTCTGCTGTAATAGCCACTGAAAATACATGTTCTGTTGCAGACTGTTCTGCAGTTTGCGGCTGGCCAGTTTTATCTGTACTTTTTCCAGGAAGAATTAAAGTCGAGCCTGCTTGTATATTATCTATTTGTTTGATTCCATTAGCATCAGCAATAAACTGATACAGGTTGGCATCACCATAAAATGTTAATGCAATACTCGCTAACGTATCTCCCGGTTTAACTGTATATTTCATGAATTGCTCTCGTTATTTCAAGACTGGGTTGTTCACACTACTAAATTAACTTGCTAATTTAATCTGCTCCCTTCTCATAACATAAGCTATTATTGAGACGATACAATGCAGCACTAGTTTATTTCTACACGCATTGTGTAGAGAAGTGTTTATGGCAATTAAATTAAAAATGAACAAAAAAAAAGGAATGATTATGTTGAAAAAATCACAGCTAATTTATCTCACCACACTTTGGCTTTTAACAGTATTATTATTTGACAACCATATATTAGCCAACCCTATGGTTGATGCTGAAAACACCTACAACGACAGCCGTTGCAATTTCGACTATTCAGTTTTAAACGAGATCAGGGCTGTGAGTTGTAGTTATCACTCGCTGTATATTGAAGCCAATGCAGGTATTAAACGAGAAGTGAAGTATCAACTGCCAGTGGGGGAGCCACCTGCTCAAGGCTGGCCAGTGGTGATCATTTATCAGGGGAGCTTTTTTCCTGTGGAGTTTCGTCGGCATAAAACTGATCCGTTTGGTGGTTTTTATGAAGCGATGCTAATCAAGCAGCTGTTAGATGCAGGGTTTGCGGTTATTGCTCCCAGAGCAGCCATTAATCTGGCATGGCAAACTAATCTATTAGCCAGTGCTACACCTTATCGGTTGACGACTGACTATCAGTTTATTGGTAGAGTGTTAGAGGGCATTAAACAAGGTTTATTTGGGCCATTAGATGATCAACGTAAATTTGCTACCGGCATTTCCAGTGGGGGATACAACACCAGTCGGATGGCGGTGTCATTTCCAGGTGAATTTCGCGCGCTAGCCATTCAGTCAGCTTCTTATGCCACCTGTCTTGGTCCTGTTTGTCATGTACCCTTAGATTTACCAATTGATCATCCACCCACTTTATTTCTCCATGGGCTTTTAGATGTCACCGTACCTGCGTGGACCATGAAGCGTTATTATCGCCGCTTAATAAATCAAGGAATTGAGGTGGAGCAATGGACTAACCTAACAAAAGGGCATAGCTGGTTTGAGGAGTCTCCCTCTAAAATTGTGGCGTGGTTTAATAAATATTAACTTCTCGGGCGGGTGATGCAATAAGCTGCGCTACTCGCCTTGGTGCTATATTCATTATATAAGTCGTTAATCACCCCAGAGTGTTGACCACCGATAACCCATGCCAAAGTTTATTTTGTTATTACTAATTGCAATGACCTATTGTAATGCTATTGACGTTCATGCCAACAGTCCGGTAATTATCTGGACCTATTATAGCTCGCCGCCATTTTCTATTGATAACAGCAAACGCATAGGGCTTACCTATGACTTTGTCGACCTTCTGAATAAACTTGCTCCAGAGCACTTACACTTTTTAACCCATTTTATTCCACGCAAACGTTTAGATGTATTACTCAAAAATAGTAATGATGGCATCGTTATTTGGGTTAATCCGGCTTGGTTTAATGATAAACAACAGCAAAAATATTTATGGACATCACCTTTAATGCAAGACACTAACGAAGTCATTTCTTTACTGAAAAGAGGGGTGCTCTACAAAGGGAAAGAATCACTAAGAGGGCTTCAATTAGGCGGTGTATTAGGTCATGTCTATGATGGGCTTGAAGAAAGTATCCAGCAAGGTGCTATTAAACGATTTGATGTGGCTTCCTTTCATCAATCATTAATTGTGTTAATCGCTGGGCGAGTGGATTTTACTATTGTTCCAAATAACGCTGTTCGTTATTTAGCTGTTGATATGGGGGTCAGCCATTTAATTTGCCATTCACCCAAGCCTCATAGCCGCTATAGCCGCCATATGCTTGTGCAGTCAGGACAAGCAGCAGCTTATCAGTTTTTAGAAAACATCATTAAAACCTTACCTAGTAATAAGCAATGGCAAGCGATTCTGGACAAGTATCATTTAACGAACAACCCACTACAGCCTTGTAATCCCTACCAATAACTAGTCATCGTGGTGGTATCAGTGTATCCAATCCATATTTAGCCAATAGTTTCTTATAACTACCGTTTTGAACTGCATGATGCAACCAATGGTTGACCCTATCGATGTGTGACGATTGATTTTTTGACGCTAAAAAATGTCTGGAGTAGCGGTTAAGTGGTTGTTTAGAAAAATAGAGTTTATTGCCTACTTGAAATAGATTTTCATAGTATTTAGCACTGGAGTGAGCCATAGTAATAACATCAAGCCGTTGCGCTAATAGTAACCTGATGTTTTTAGCTTCTTTACTGCTATTTATACGAATGATTTTTCCACTGTCAATGTCATCCTGCAAACCAAAATAAGTATGTCCCTGCACCCCTCCTAGGGCCAGCCCATATAATGATGTAGGCCCCATATATTCGACTGGTTTATTAATTCTTGAAATAAAACCTTGCTGGTCATATAGCAAAGCTTTTCCCCAAATAAAACCATGTTGTTTAGCATTTTCAATACCACCAAAGGTAAGAGAAACCGCCCAAATCATCACAGCGCCTTGCTTACCAGTCAGCATTTTTTTCAGGCGCATTTTAGGTAATATACGAATGTGATAGGACGTATTCATTGTGTTATTGACAGCATTAATCACTTCATAAGAGAGTCCCTTTTCTGATTTTCTATCAATAATGTAGGGTGGTTGGTCATGATAGGTGAGTATGTCCATATCGGCTGCTTTCCCATGAGCCGCATAGAAAGAAGCAAAATAATAGAACCAACATGCAAAACAAGACTTCGTCATAATATAGGCACACGCATTATTAGAAGAAGTATAGTGGATATCGCTGTAACCAGCGCTATTACTGAAAGTGACTATCTAAGTTGAAATGGACACGCTGGAGTAAAGTGTGTTAAGCACACTAGGTGCCAATAACCTGTAAATAACAACCTCGCCTGATAAGTCAAAGTTTAGCCTTTTACTTCTCTGTTATATCCTTTTACTCTTGAGTATACACTAGTTACCGTTCATTTTTATGTGTTAAAAATAAACAAAAATACTCACAGTAAAAAATAATTACTGTACAACCACTAGAAGGATCTTATGACACAACAGGCTTATATTTTCGATGCCATTCGCACTCCTCGGGGCAAAGGCAAGTCCAATGGTGCTTTATATTGCATTAAGCCCGTACGATTAGTTAGCAATCTACTTTCAGCACTACAACAGCGACATAATTTAGATACAGCTCAGGTTGACGATGTGGTTTTAGGTTGTGTCACTCCCATTGGTGACCAAGGAGGCAATATTGCAAAAACAGCGACCAGCCTAGCTGACTGGGATATTACCGTTGCTGGTGTACAAATTAATCGGTTTTGTGCCTCTGGGCTGGAAGCGGTCAATATGGCAGCGATGAAAGTGGCTTCTGGCTGGGAACAATTAGTGGTTTGTGGTGGTGTAGAGTCTATGTCTCGGGTACCCATGGGGTCTGATGGTGGTGCTTGGGCACTAGACCCAGAAACCAATATTCATACGGCTTTTGTTCCCCAGGGGATCAGCGCTGATTTAATTGCCTCTTTAGAAGGGTTTAGCCGCACCCAGCTTGATGAATATGCAGTCAGCTCTCAACAAAAAGCAAGCTACGCCTGGGAACAAGGTTATTTTCAGCAATCGGTTATTCCTGTCACAGATCAAAATGGTTTACTGTTGCTAGAGAAAGATGAAAATATTAAACCAGATACAACACTTGATGTATTAGCGGGACTTAAACCGGCCTTTTTTCAAATTGGTGAACTGGGCTTTGATGAGGTAGCGTTAAATGTATATTCCCACCTTGAAAAAATTCATCACCTGCACACCGCAGGAAGTGCATCGGGTATTGTAGATGGAGCCGCTGTCGTATTAATTGGCAATGAGGCCATTGCCAACCAAATCGGCTTAACCCCCAGAGGACGTATTGTTGCCACAGCGGTGACCAGCACTGACCCAACGTTAATGTTAACAGGACCAGCGCCTGCTACTCAGAAAGCCCTGGCTAAAGCTGGCTTAACCATTGACGATATCGATTTATTTGAGGTGAATGAAGCCTTTGCTGCCGTGGTATTAACGTTTGCAAAAACCCTGGCTATTCCACTGGAAAAAATCAATGTTAATGGTGGAGCCATTGCCATGGGGCACCCCTTGGGAGCAACGGGAGCAATGTTATTAGGGACTTTACTTGATGAACTGGAACGCCAACAGTTGCGGTATGGTGTTATCACATTATGTGTGGGTGGTGGAATGGGAATAGCAACTGTTATTGAAAGAGTTCAGGGGTAGTCGTCATATGAATCATATTATTCACTACCATCACGATGCAGATAAGATTGTCACACTCACGCTTGATATTCCTGGTCAAGCCACCAATACCATGAACGTCGCCTATCGAGAGGCAATGAAAAATACGATTATTCGGCTGGAAAATGACCTTGATAATATTGCAGGCATTATTATTACCTCAGCAAAAGAGACTTTTTGTGCAGGAGGTGATCTTAACGAACTGAGTGAACAGGTAACAGCTAGCATTGTTTATCAAATGGTTAATGATATCAAACAACCCTTGCGACAACTGGAAACCCTAGGAAAACCAGTGGTAGCGGCGATTAATGGTGCAGCACTGGGTGGCGGATTTGAGCTAGCGTTAAGCACTCATTATCGAATATGTCTCAATCAACCCAGCATCCAACTAGGGCTACCTGAGGTGACTTTGGGGTTATTACCCGCCGCTGGTGGTATTACCAGAATGGTAAGGCTTTTAGGTATTGAAGCTGCACTGCCTTATATCCAGCAGGGGAAAAAGTTTAATCCGCAGCAAGGCAAGCAAATAGGGTTAATTCATGAATTAGCTGATTCACAAGTAGCACTCATCAACCAAGCTAAATCCTGGATAAAAGCGAACCCGGATGCAGTTCAACCATGGGATAAACCAGGTTATAAAATGCCAAGGGGTAATCCCAGTTCACCACAACTAGCCCAAAAGTTGATGATTGCTCCCGCAATGCTCATTAAAAAAACCAAAGGCTGTTTGCCTGCACCAGAAAAAATCCTCTGTGCTGCTGTGGAAGGCGCACAAGTAGACTTTGAAACGGCGTATGATATTGAAAGTCGCTATTTTGTCTCTTTAACGACAGGGCCAGTGGCTAAAAATATGATGACTTCACTATGGCATCAGCTTAACAAAATTAATAGTGGTGACAGTCGGCCACCAGCAGTTTCTACAGTAAAAACTGAAAAAGTAGGTGTTATTGGTGCAGGCATGATGGGTGCTGGCATTGCTTATGTCACCGCCAAAGCGGGTATTCCTGTCGTATTAAAAGATATTTCCATTGATAAAGCAGAGCAGGGTAAAGACTACAGCCGTCGACTATTACAAAAGCAAGTCCAACAAGGGAGACTAACTACGGATAATGCCGCAGATATCCTTGAAAAAATTCAGTGTACAACCATTGACACTGATTTTCACGGTTGTGATTTAATCATTGAAGCCGTGTTTGAAGATCGACAGTTAAAAACCCATGTTACCCAGACAGCTGCCCAGCAGCTTACGACAACAGCCGTGATTGCCTCCAACACGTCAACCCTGCCAATCACTGGACTTGCTCAAGCAATTGAGCAGCAACAGCAGTTTATTGGCTTACACTTTTTCTCTCCAGTAGACAAAATGCCATTAGTCGAAATTATTCGTGGCAAGCAAACCAGTCAAACGACTCTGGCTAAAGCATTTGATTTTGTGCGGCAAATTCGTAAAACGCCCATTGTTGTTAATGATAGTCGTGGTTTTTTTACCTCCCGGGTATTTGGTCGATACTGTTTAGAAGGGCTTGCATTACTCAAAGAAGGGGTTGCGCCTGCGTTGCTTGAAAGAGAAGCAGTTAAAGCAGGAATGCCTGTGGGGCCATTGGCAGTGATTGATGAGGTGAGTTTAAGTTTATTAGCCCGTATTCGTGACCAAGAAAAAGTTGACTGTGAGCAGGCTGGTATCCCATTTACTCCCGCACCAGGCTATGATGTGTTAGATAAACTGCTTGTTGAATATAACCGAAAAGGTCGAGCAGCAGGGAGAGGTTTTTACGACTATCCCAAACAAGACAAAAAACAGTTGTGGCCAAACTTAGTCCAATTATTTCCAGTCACATCTACTGTTCCTAAAGCCGATATTGCAGAAAGATTATTATTTATCCAATCAATCGAGTCGCTTCACTGTCTAAAAGAAGGCGTGCTTAACAGTGTGGCTGATGCCAATATTGGTTCTTTATTTGGTATTGGTTTTCCAGTTTGGACGGGTGGAGTACTACAGTATATTAATTATTATGGTCTACAGGCATTTATTAATAGAGCAACAGAATTAGCAGAAAAATACGGAAGAAGGTTCCAACCACCAGCACTATTGTTAGAGCAATACAAAACAGGAGACTTCTTCTTTTGAGATTGCCTTTGAAGCAGAATGCAGTTCAACGTATGTATTACGAGGTTTAGCGATTGAAAAAGCTTTTTTCGTAATACATAGACAGCTCTTCAATCGCAAGCATCAATTTAACATATGGGATAGACTATTTTGCCATACCAGCCGGAATAATTCCATATTGCTCCAATAGTTGTTCTGCTTGATAAGCAAGCAGACGATGTACGGCTGCCGTTGGGTGTAAGCCATCCCAGAAAATATATTGATTGGGCTTTTCTACCACCTCATTTGTTACCCAATTCCAAGCTGAGTCACTTACATTACTCAAACGAATAGCTGTTGGCTGATGATAAAACTCGCCTTGAGTTTGAATTTGCTTAACAACCTTAGTCAAGAAAACATCAGCATCCATTAAATAAATATTTGCGGATGTCTGCAGTTGTATTAGGTGATCTAGCTCTTTGGCTAACGATTGGTTAAATTCATCAACAAATGCCTTGGCCTGGTCATAGAAAGGGTTTAACCAAGCACCAAGATATAATGGAGGTATATTCATTACTAAAATATGCTTAGCACCATGCCGTTGCAACTGTTTTATATGCTCAACCAGTTTTAGCGCCGTTGAGGTACCTGTATCACCTTGGTTAGCAAACAAAGTAAACCACAAGTTGTTGGTGCCTCCTTGAATAAGGACTAAATCGGTGGGAGCAAACTTTTTATGCTGTGCCAAGTAATCACTTATCTGCTGGCCAATATTGGGCAAAACCGTTGTGCCTGATCTAACAGTTGAACCATCAGCAACTGTTTCATCAGCTAAGTAGCCATCCCCCGTCATGGCTCCCCCCACTGACCAATTATTACCCGTTAAAGAATTAACCTTTAATGGATAAGCGTGATTTTCACCCGCAGTCTCTATAACCATAGTTGAGTTGATGACTTTTAATGCAGGAAAAGAGGGCTGCCGCCAAAAACTTATATGCAACTGATCAACCCAGGTAAACCCATTACTAAAACGTCCACTGACATTAGGTGGTAATGCCCGTACACTAATTAAATTATTTGACGCTTGGTTCATATATAAACTAATGAGATGTTTATTACTCGCATCAGATAAACTGTCGCCAAAACTGATTATATTGTGAATATTCACTTGCTTTCCTGCTAAAGCAAATATAGGAAATATACTCAAAATAAATACGATGGTTCTTATCATTATTTTTCACTACCTTGATAAATGTTTATATTGACACACAAGACTCTAAGACAATATTCGCCTGTTTACAAGAACCAGTCTTTTTAGTATTACAATTAGCGACAGCATTAAATAGCGAACATGGAAGATTGTTATTCGATAGACCAAAAGGGATAACCCAAATGCCAGATACTTCACCTGTTTTACCATTGCAATCATTGAAAATATTGGATTTTTCGACTTTATTACCAGGCCCATATGGGTCAATGTTACTGGCTGATTTAGGGGCAAACGTACTGCATATAGAATCACCAAATCGACCAGATTTAGCACGAGTCACTCCGCCGTTTGTTGGTAAAATAACAGCGTTACATGCCTATATTAATCGCAATAAAAAATCAGTTACCTTAGATTTAAAACAACCTGATGCAGTCAAAACAGTTAAGCAATTAATTATGGAGTACGATATTATTATTGAGCAGTTTCGACCAGGGGTAATGACTCGGTTAGGGCTTGATTATGAGCAATTAAAAATTGTTAACCCTCAACTGATTTATTGTTCTATTACTGGATATGGCCAGTCCAGTCCTTACCAGCAAAGGGCAGGGCATGATATTAATTATTTAGCGCTAACGGGTATTGCAGATGCTTCTCGCCGCAAAGATCAGCCACCAACACCAGCTAGTGTGCAAATTGCTGATGTTGCAGGAGGCTCATTACACAGCGTAATTGGTATTTTAGCCGCGGTAGTGGCACGACAAACCACAGGGTTGGGTCAACATATTGATATCAGTATGGCTGATTGTGCTTTTGCTTTGAACGCTTTAGCCGGCTCTGGCTTTTTAGGGGCAGGTATTGAACCTAAACCTGAGCAACAAATACTTAATGGTGGAAGTTTTTACGACTATTACCAAACCCGTGATGGCCGGTATTTGGCATTAGGTTGCTTAGAACCTAAGTTCTTACAGTCGTTTTGTCAGCTCATTGACAAACCAGAGTTAATGACTCTTGCCAATAACCCTCAACCTGCTGCACAACAGCAAATGAAAGCAATCTTGACAGGATTGTTTTTAACAGAGGATTTAGCGTATTGGCAACAGCGATTTGCGACCGAAGATGTTTGTATTGATCCGGTTTTAACGGTTGCTGAAGCCTGTGAGCATCCACACTTTAAGTCTCGACAAATGGTTGTGGAAGTAGATACAAACGAAGGTAAGCAACGTCAAATGGCTTGTCCTATTAAGTTCTCTAATGCAAAAGCGCATTATCAACATATTGGTCGTACACTGGGGGCAGATAACCAGTGGTTAACTGATAAACTCAACTCATCCATTCATGAGTAACTGTGACCCTCTATCGTTTTAGCTCTGCGTCTCTATAATGAGGGTCAACCCAACAACGGGGAAGGGTTTCACCTGATTGAAAAATTAAATTTTGTTTACTGAATTTTTCAGGGTCTTGCACTTCTTCGCCATAGTGATAGCGGCCAACCACCTCTTGTTGATATAAATCAAATAATTCAGTTATGCTCAAAATTTCAACCAGGTGACCATTATTTTTTTCTTTTAAGAACATGCTAAACTGCCCCCAATTTTGTGTTTTGCTTTGAACTAGATTTCCTTTAGCATAGTCGTATCTAGTAGTCCATGTGTACAATTTACACATACATCACTCGTCTTTTCGTGAGTTTCTTTAGTGATATAATTTATATTGCTATTTCAGGTCAAAAAACTGTAAGAGAAATACATGAGAGAAAAGTATTATAATAAAGGCGTGTTACAGTAGTTAATGAGGATTACTTATTATGGTAAAAGCAACCGTTTATTTAATGCTTGAACAAAAGGATGTGTGCATTCCTTATAGCTTTACCCACTTACCTGCAATAGGTGACGTTATTCCAGCCAGACAAGCTAACAATAGTAATAATGTTGCTTCCATCACTGACTCTCTCAATGAGAAATGGCTAGTTAAGAATGTCGACCCAGAAACAGGTTATGTTATTTGTGAGCCCTGTTAAATAGCCATTTTCTCCGACGATGCGCCTTGTTATTGAGAAGGGATCTTACTGCTAGGCGCACACTTCACTGTGAGTATATTCACACCATCCTTGGTGTTTAAGAGCGACGATAACAAAGCCTAAAAATCATTCGCGAAGAGTATACATTTGAGTTTTATAATTCTCTCTTTTTTCAGCTAATAAATATTAGCTGCTACAGTTAACTAATGCCTTCTACTAAAAGTTACTTATCGGCCGAACAAATGCAATACCAATTTACAAGTCAGCTTTTCTCTTAATTATTTGTGAAGGGTATAAAAGGGCACCTTTAAAGTTATCATAAGGAGATGATGATGAAAACACGCCTCTTTTTTTCCTTATACTGCATTCCATTTAGTTCATCGCTTGCCATCAGTGCTCCTACAATACCTGATCAGCAAGGGATGTGGAGTTCAGTTTACCAATATAACCAGTCTTACACCATTCCACTTAGCCAACTTAAAAAGGCTGAAGCAGAACTCACCAACTCCGAACTTATGCGGCAGGTCAGGCATTCAATTACCACTTTGAATAACCAAATTGTTGAGAATATTGCTCCACATCGTAAAACCAACCCAGCTAATGTTAAAAGAGTAGAGTCTATTATTGCTAATAAAGACTGGGAGTATTTATTCCCTAAACGCAACCCAATGTATACTTATAATAATTTTTTAAAAGCCATTGGAAAATTTCCAGCTTTTTGTGGAAATTACTCAGACAAACGCAATGCCGACGCTATTTGTCGCAAATCACTAGCCACCATGTTTGCTCACTTTACTCAGGAAACAGGGGGACATAACCCTTATGACGAAGTACCTGAATGGCGCCAAGGATTATTTTGGGTAAGGGAAATGGGTTGGACTGAAACCATGCGAGGAGGGTATAACAGTGAATGCAATCCAGATACCTGGCAAGGTCAAACCTGGCCTTGTGGCAAGTTTAAAGATGGCGCATTCAAGAGTTATTTTGGCCGTGGGGCAAAACAGTTAAGTTATAATTATAATTATGGCCCATTTTCGGACGCCATGTTTGGTACTATACGTACGTTGTTAGATCAGCCAGAAAAGGTGGCTGATACTTGGTTAAATCTCGCTAGTGCTGTGTTTTTCTTTGTCTATCCTCAGCCCCCTAAGCCCAGTATGCTACATGTGGTGGAAGGCACATGGCAGCCTAACCAACATGATCAAGCTAAAGGGTTATTACCTGGCTTTGGTGTCACCACCCATATTATTAATGGAGGGGTAGAGTGTGGAGCAGAAAATGAGCATAAACAGTCATTAAATCGAATCAGTTATTATAGGCATTTTACCCAGCACTTAAACGTATCAATCACTGATAGTGAAGTATTAGGCTGTGCCAATATGCAACGATTTGATAACCAGGGCAGTGGAGCACTCGCTATTTATTGGGAACAAGACTGGCGCTGGGACCCAAATACCCCCACAGGAAAAAGCTATGCATGTAAACTCGTTAATTATCAAACCCCATACACTGCTTTAAAGTCAGGGGACTATATTAATTGTGTGGTTCATCATTTTAAGGATGTTATTATTGATCCTGACAACTAAGAAATACTTGATAATTAAAATCAAGCTACTTTTATGTAGCCTGTTTTTAATAGGGACTCAAATTCATTAGCGGGGAGTGGCCGGCTGTAGTAAAAGCCTTGAACAGCATCACAATGATGGGCACGCAAAAAGTCAATGTGATGAACATTCTCTGCGCCTTCTGCAATGACTTCCAGATTAAGCCCTTGCGATAAACCAATAATTGCTTTGGCTACTTCTGCCGTATTTTCATTTACTTCAATATCATGAATAAACGCACGATCAATTTTTAAAGCAGTGATCGGATAGCGAGTAAGATAACTTAAACTGGAATACCCTGTGCCAAAATCATCAATTGATAAATAGCACCCGAGTTCTCGAATCTTCTCTAATTTGTTAATAGTTTGCTCAATATTATGCGCCAGCATGCTCTCAGTGATTTCCAGTTCTAAAAATTCTGGGTTGATATGAACACGATTAATTACATCTTGTACATGCTGAACAAAATCAGGGTTATTCAATTGTCGGCCAGATACATTAATTGAAAACTTAACGGGTCCTAAGCCTTGTTGTTGCCACAGTTTATTTTGTCGGCAGGCTTCCTCCAATACCCACATGCCTATTGGTTCAATTAACCCTGTTTCTTCTGCAACGGGAATAAACTCACCAGGCGATATCATAGAGGTTCCATTTTCAAACCAACGAATTAAGCCTTCCATACCGACGATACGTCCATCATCTGCTCGGACTTTTGGTTGATAAAACAGTTGAAATTCATTTTTTGCGATACCATGGCGTAAACGAGCTTCCATTTCAATACGCGCTTTAGCCCGACGATTCATTTCGGTAGAAAAATAGTCGTAACAATTTCCACCCTCTTGCCTAGCATGATTAAGTGCACTAAAGGCCAACTCAATCAACCCTTCCGGTGTTTCACTATCACTTGGGTACAAACTAATACCCACAGATGCACGAATATGCACTGTTTGTTGGTCAATAGCAAAGGCCGCCTCTGTTGAGTGAAGTAATTTTCGTGAAACAATTGCGCTGTCATCTGAAGCGGTAACTTGTAAAACAAAAGCAAAAGTATCTTCCATTAATCGGGCAATAGTGTCACTTTTTCGGATACAGCTATGCAGGCGATCAGTCACTTGGCATATAAGCTCATCACTAAACCGTTGACCAAAACCTGCTTTTATATCGGAGAAACGATCAATCGCAAAAAGTAGCACAGCGACAGATTTACCTGCTCGTTTTGCATTGATCATGCTTTGTTGAATCCGATCCTTCAATAGAACCTGATTTGGTAATCCAGTGAGCTCATCAATATTAGTTTTGTTATTCTCTTTAGTAGTTGTCGTATATTGATCATCGGAAACAATTCTTAACAACCACAATTTGGGTTGATGTTTGTTAGTGAAAATAGGAGATATCTCCACCGACTTGGGTACCCGATGACCGCTGGCTCCCACTAAGAGTCGGCCATTCCAGGAGGTACTGTCTTTAAAGACCTGTTTCAAAGGGCCAATATTATTTTCTAACTCTGACTGTGAAATAAACTGGGATAATGGGTGGTTAATAACTGCATGTTCATTTTCACCGCACTGCTTGCAAAATGCACGACTTGCAGAGTGAATACAGGATTTAGCATCACAAATGATTAATGAATCATCAATAGAAACTAAAAGTTGACCTAATATTGACTGCTTTGGTTTCATGAATATAACTTTAATGACTAAATAACAATTGACTTCAAAAAACCGAAACTCACTAAGTTTAGCCTAGGTCAGAAATAGCCAATCAGCAATTGTAATGTCACACTACTCACTTCAATTTATAGTTAAGAAGAAGTAGGGGGGTCATCATCAGCGCTGGCAGGTACTGAAGCGGGTTGCTCCTCCTTTATAGGAAACAGAATACTGGCAATCACACCCGCTAAGATAAGCCCCAATACCACATACAGGCTGACATCATGAGGAATATGAAACGTTTCCACACCAAAGGTTTTCTCCACTGCAGAAGCACCTAGCTTAATCGCAATAAATACTAAAACAAACGCCACGGCTCGCTCTAAGTGGCAGAGATACTTTGCGGCGACAGCTAGCAGAAAATACAAATTACGCAAACCTAAAATAGCAAATATAACCGCCGCATAAACCAGCAAGGGTTCTTGTGTAACCGCAATAATTGCTGGCACTGAATCAAAACTAAAGACAATATCAGACACCTCAATACAAATCAGGCATAAAAACATAGGTGTCGCAAACCAAGCACCATGCCTGGCTGTGTCACTAAACGTGAGAGTAGGGTCATCTTGTTTCATTTGTTCTACTTGCTCGCGCCGAACAAAAAATGCTTTGCCTACCAGGCGCGGAAGTACAGGCATGTATTTTTTCGTGAGGTTAACACTCCAATGTTCGGAATAGTCATCAATGTCGTCATCATCACCACTACCATGCCAAAGAGCCCATCCAGACCAAGCGACTATCAACGCAAACACTAACTCTACCCAGGATGTAAGCCCAAACAGTGTCGTGCCTGCCGCTACAAATATGGCTCTAAAAATTAACGCACCAGCAATGCCATAATACAAAATGCGGTGCTGTAAAATACCTTTAATCCCAAAACTGGAAAAAATCGCTACAAATACCATCATATTATCGATACTAAGTGCTTTTTCTAACGCATAGCCAGCCAAAAATAAACTGGCGTATTCGGGACTAAACCGCACTTTCAGGTAGTAATAAAAAGCAATTGATAATGCAATCCAAAATACCGACCAACCAGCCGCATCCTTGAAAGTCACTTCTTCCTTATTACGATGACTAAATAAATCCATTGATACAGACACAAAAACAACAGTAAAGAGGATCACGATTGTCTCAATGGGAAAACCAAAATGTTCCATTTGGGCATACCTTCCTATTCAGGTTGCGATGTATATATAAGAGTCGCGAGTTTAAGCCTAGCTTGTTAGCCACAGTAAGTCGAAGAAATCTTATTAGAAATAAGTAGAGTGACTTAAAAGGGTAATACAGAACAGCTACAGACGTCACACGTCGTATTTTATACGACAATAGTTGTGAATGGTTTGAGCTGGATCCAAGCGACTCTATTACTTACATAATTTAACATAATATACATTATGCGAAGTTTTATATACCTGAACCTTACAGCTACCTTCTGAATGCTGTTAAGCAACCCGCTCCTTTTAAACTCCTCGCGTCTCCTTTTATTTGGTTGTACTATAACTTGTGTATAAAACCCTTTAATTAGGACAACCACATTGACAAGCAACAAACGCAAATCAGCCTGCTTGGCTATGAGCTTCTTAGCTACGATGCTAGTGCTAGTCGGCTGTGACACTGATAATCAGACAAGTGAGATAACTTCAGAAAAAGTAACTACTAGCATAGCAAAACCATCAGAAACTAAACTGCCTGCTAAGCCTAAGCCAGCAGCAAAAGCGACTAACCCACCTAAAAATACCTTAGCAAGTCAGTCGACTAGCAATAACGCTGCTGCAACGTCAACAACCAGAAAACCTCTTGTCCTTAAGGTTGACCAAACAATGTTGACCAGTGGTGATACTAACAACAAACCGCAGCCAATAGCGAACACCCAAGTTCTCCCTAACCTGTTCAAAGATGATGGGACAAAAGAGAAAAAAGTTATCTCTGGTGGCTTATTAGTCAATAAAGAAAGTGGCCAGCTAGACAAAGCAATAGATGGTGCTGAAATTTCATTTGAACTACAAACAAATTAAAACTGCAGTAGCTCCAATACTTGCTGAGGCTTAGCATTAGCCTGAGCTAAAACTGAGATACCTGCCTGTTGAAGGACCTGGATACGGGAAAAAGTCGCTGTTTCCGCAGCAAAGTCAGCATCAACAATACGAGACTTTGCTGATGCCAGATTTTCATTGTTGACTTGCAGGTTATTGATGGCCGATAAAAATCGATTTTGGATCGCTCCTAGCTTTGCTTGTTGAAATGCAATTTGCTCTATAGCATTATCAACAGCCTTAATGGCTAAATTAGCCCCTTCGACACTAGTCACATCAATATGTTGCAACAGCTGTCCTTGCTCTAGATTACCGTAAGTACCTACTCTAAAACCCACTCGATCAATGGATAAAAATGGATTATTAGTGCTGATTTCAATTTTTCCAGCGGATAGTAATTGAATTGAAGCAGCTGTATTAGCGCCAATAGAAGGTACATTAAAGCCAGCATCATTCGCATTGGCTGTTTCATTTGCCAAATTGACATTGCGACCATCTGGAGCAATTAAACGAAAAGAGTCACCAAATACTTCAGCTGTTATGCCCGTTCGACCGGACTTTCTATTAACAGCAGTGACTACTTTATCAATAATTTGGCTTTCAGAATCTGCCGCTGTAAACACCAGGCCAATGGTTACACCATTAATTTCAACCGACTCATTACGATCATTACCTGGGTTCACCGAGCGGGCATAGACGACCGTTGGTAATACTGTGGCGGTAACCCCCGTTTGCGCTTTAACCAAGTTAATAGCAAATGCTTTGGCAATAGCCGAACCACCATTATTAACGGAAGAAGCTGTATCATAAGCAGTTAATGACGGCCCTACTGCAATCCCATTAATAACCAAGTCACCCGTGCTAAGTGCAGAGGTGCTTACTCTCCTCCCCACCACTCCACTATTGCCGCCGCTATAGGTACCAAATGCTAAACCCGTAAAGCGGCCAATATCTGACTGGCCAAAATCGATGGTAATTGGCTGCTGGTTTTTAGCAACTAAAGTATAACTACCCACATAGGTTTGAGTCGCTGCAGCAGCAATAGCGACTGCGGCTGATAAACCCGATCCGTTATCGTCATAACGAATATTGCGCCCATCATCAGCAATTAAGGTAATACCTGTATTGATGTTACCAGTATTAACAGCGCGGACACCTGTTTGGCCAGTGGCATTATTAATAGTTGAAATAACCGACTCACGGTTAACATTCGCATCTAAATTGACATTGGTTGATACGTTTATTGATATATTGTTAATAACAATTGCACCATTTACTGTCGCATTGGTAGCGGCTAAAAAACCCGAATAGCCAACCACATTTGGATTGGCCCTGGCCGTTACCTCAGTTAAATCTGCAGATTTATTTATAGCCGCTGCGATGGCAATAGCACTTCGCTCATTTTCATGGGTTGAAGCATTATCATCAATACCTGTTGGTGCTGCGATAGGAATCCGATTAATAACTAAATCACCACTCCCAAGTGTTGTTAATGCCCCTGGACGTGTTGAAGAAATACCATCAGCTAAAGCACTCCCTAAGCTATCAGTTGTCACTTTGGCAATTGAAAGAGGTATAGCCTCACCTAGATTGCCTCCCGTTTGAAATAACGTATTAGTTAAGGAACCATCTAACAGATTTTTGCTATTAAAGTTGGTATTTTTTGCTACCGTCTGAATTTCATCTATCAGTTGAATTATTTCTTCATTGAGGGCAATTCTATCTACTTCTGTATTACTGCTATTCGCTGACTGTAATGCAAGCTCTCTCACTCGCTGTAAGTTATTAATGACGGAGGTAAAAGCACCTTCTGCTGTTTGTGCTAGTGATATACCGTCATTAGCATTACGAATGGCAATAGCAGATCCTCTAATATGTGAGTCAAACCGAATGGAGATAGCAAAGCCTGCTGCGTCATCTTTAGTACTATTGACTCGTAAGCCGGATGCCAACCTCGATAACGTATTGTCTTCCGCCTGCTGAGTGCTATTCAACGTACGTTGTGCAATGAGTGCAGTCACATTGGTATTGATGACTTGTGGCATAATGTCACTAACTCTATTAGATTAAGCAATAACTGATATCACTAATATTGGAAATTATTTTAAAAAACCCTTTTTATACGTTTAATATTATCTCAAACTTGCCGTTAACTGTTCATACTACTGAAATTAGATTTTAATAATATTGTAGCAGCTAACATGGCTGTTAGCAGATTTGCCTATACACCTCACCAAAAGTGATTTTTACTGCCATTTAAATGCCTTTCGTTCTGACACATCTTTGCTATTTTGAATGCTGAAGCTTACAAAATAAGCCCCTATTGATAAACAAGTGCAGTATTGAGAGAGATACAATGAAAAGGGTTATCGCTTGGTGCTGGGCAGTTTTAGCTGCCACTAGCGCCCATGCTGAACAACCTGTGACTGTCTTTGCTGACGATGCATACCCACCCTATTCTTATGTTCATGAAGGCAAAATGACGGGCATCTATACTGAAGTCTTGCAAGAAGCATTTAAGCAGATGACAGATTATAAGGTACAAATTCGTCCAACCCCCTGGAAACGGGGTCTAAAGTTTCTTGAACAGGGGGTGGGTTTTGCTTTATACCCGCCCTATCTAAGGAAAAAAGCTCGCCCATATATTGGCCCCTACTCCGTTCCTATCTTAGCAGAGCAGTTAGTGGTAGTTTGTCGTGAAGAAGTATTTGCCGAAGGCCCCCGCACCGACTGGCCCTATGATTATATAGGCTTAACCATTGGCAGAAACAGTGGGTTTGAAACGTTCAGTGTTGATTTTTGGCGTTTAGTTGCCAGCGATAAAATTAAAGTAGAAAGTGCAGGTGGTACTAGAATCAACTTACTTAAAGTCGCTAAAAACCGTATTCCTTGTTATGCCAATGATAAGCTATCGATTTTCTGGGAGCTAAAGCAAATGGAAAAAGATGGTGAGTATAAACCTTCTGAACATGGCCGCATTGTAGAAGGTGTGGTAATTAGTGCTGAATGGGGCCACGTGGGTTACACTAATCAAGGGGGTGGACGCTTCCCATTTAAAAACGACTTTGTTGAGCAACTTGATATCATTATAGAAAAAATGAAGTCTTCTGGTCGAGTTAATAAAATTGTTGAACGTTATGCCGGTTCCCAAGCTAATTAATGAAGATTATAGTTACAAGGGTGGTTCTATATGAAATACATCCATTGTAGTAGTTACTTTATTTTAGCTTTTTTTTTAATATTTATTGGAAATGGCGTTTTATCAATAGAAGCAATCGCTGAAGAAAAGACAGAAAAGGCGAAAAAAACAAGTTGTAAGCAAATCAATATCTTACTTTACAATGAATACCCTCCCCTTTATTGGAAGTCTGGCAATGGTTATAAAGGTGCTGCCATTAAAATAGCATCACAGTTTTTCAATGCAATGTCTATCAAAATTAACTTTATTGTACTGCACTCTTATTTTAAAGTAATCAAATCCATCAAGAGTGAACAGGCCCATCTAATACCTATCTCTAATATTAACGCACCCAAGTTATTGTCCCTGGTTGAGCCAAACTATTATAGCTCAGATATTGGTATTTATGCACTTAATACAAATATGCTTCCACTTGATCAATTCCTAAAAGACTCTTTTTATAAAGTCAGTGCAATTAACCTAGATATTAATCAAATTGAATTAACCAATATACCAGCTCATCACTTTAACTACCGCTACGGAGACATCAATACTTATTTTCGGCGCCTCAAAAAAGGTATTTTCCGTTATTTAATAGCAGATAAAACCTATTTTGGCATACTTAACAATCATCCAGATCTAAAAAACATTAAGCTTTCCAAATATTCACTTGGTAAAATGAATATTCATTATGCCTTCTCAAATTTATATCCTTGTAAAAAAATCCGTCAGGACTTTACCGCCTTTCTTGGTTCATTAGTTAATAGCAAAGAAGCTGAAGAAATAATTAATAATGCTTATTTAGAATATTATTATTAATACATAGTTGTTACTTCCCTCCCTACTCGAGTG
This sequence comes from Spartinivicinus marinus, assembly GCF_026309355.1. Classification (NCBI taxonomy): domain Bacteria; kingdom Pseudomonadati; phylum Pseudomonadota; class Gammaproteobacteria; order Oceanospirillales; family Zooshikellaceae; genus Spartinivicinus; species Spartinivicinus marinus. The sequence continues at coordinate 5,701,293 of NZ_JAPJZK010000001.1, read as the reverse complement.
TCAGTAGCTTTACTTTGATAGCAAACAATACCAACGTCAGTGAGAACAGCCCTACACTGATCAAAAACCGCACAGACCAGAAAACTAACAACAGAAGCTAAGCTTTACACAATATTAATAAACGATTGCTCATTCAGCTAGTTTGTCATATAGCAACAAACCAATTTCTAAATAAAAAATCAATTCAATTACACTGTTATTGCATACCTGCTAAATATTATTCTTAATAAAAGCCCAGTTTATAAAAAAAATAGTTGTCGCGACCTTTATACTTTGTTTGGTATGAAAAGCCACACACAAACATGACTTATTTAATGACAATATTCACTACCAATAGCCCTATACCTTTCGCGAATATTTTTTGATTCATGGAACATCATCACTTGTTACCCTTAAAAAGCATTCGTGTTGGATATAGTTAAAATCACAGCGAAGAGAACAGAAAACTGTACAGACTTATTTATGAATAAGCTTGTCAGCCTTCCTTCATTATTCATTGTAATTAAGTGTTTCAGTTATCATGAAAAACAAATCGAAATTCACGCTCAATTCACTATCAAAGCGAATTCTCTCACTAAGTGCATTATGCTTAACCGGTAGTGTATTATCAAGTTACCCAGCCTTTGCTAGTAATAGTGATACAGATGCTAGTAATAGTGATACAGATAGCACTATAGCAGCTCAAACCACACAGTTTGAAGAAAATCATCTTATTTACACACCAGATGAGATGTTAACGTTTGATGTTTATGAATATATCAATCAGCATGCGCCTCATTTAAAAAAGTTTTCTGAAGTCATATCTCACTGGAGTGGCTACTCAAGTATCAATCCCAAAATACTGATTGCTTTAATAGAACACCAAACGGGTATTATTAGTACACCGCCTAACTCCAAAGTACTACTTCGAAAACCTTTTGGTGACTTATCGAGTAAAATTGGCTTTTCCAATCAGGTAAAAGATATTGCTAAGCAACTTGCCCGTGATCACTATCAATTTATTGATCAAGCGATAAAACAGGCAAAAGCTTCAGCTAATATAGAACAAAGTATCAATCAAACGAGTAATCAGTCATTATTTGAAGCCAATTCAACTATAGGCAAATTGCTGTCTAAGAATAATCAAGCCAATAGTCAACAGCCTTCTGCTAATACAGCAAGCCAATTAGTTAATACTGATAAAAAACTAGATGATTTTTATCAAACTTATTACCAGCTGTTCCCAAAAAAAAAGCACACGCAAACCAATATCAGTGAAAACGATTTCTCTGCTAACTATTATGATGCAACCCCACCAGACAATATGCTTCAAATGCCGTTCCCTGTTGGTGAAAACTGGTGGATAGGTGGTAGCCATGTTACCACTGGCCAAGGTAAATACCCACAATCTTCCTTAGACTTAAATAATGGTGGTCGCTGGGGCTCTAATACCTCCAATAAATGGGTTGTTGCTTCTGCTGCAGGTAAAGTTAAAGTCCATTCATCCTGTAATATTGAAGTTATTCATGACAGTGGCTGGTCAACCACCTATTACCATTTAAGTAACCCTCAAGTAAAAACTGGACAGCAAGTCAAACAAAATCAGCGACTGTCCAACTACGCCAGTAATAAAAGCCAAGCGCTTTGCCAAGGAGGAATGTCAACGGGTCCTCACCAGCATTTTAGTTTGAAGAGAAATGGTCAATATATCCACTTGAATAATGTTAAATTATCAGGGTATGCAGTGCATACAGGTCGATACAGTTATGACAATAATTGTAGCTATTTCTGGTTTATACGCAATGGAGATAAACACTGCTCTGGACGTATTTATAATCATGGGGTAGATAATAAGCCGGACCCAAAACCTGATCCTAAGCCGGATCCAAAACCCGATCCTAAGCCGGATCCAAAACCCGATCCTAAGCCGGATCCAAAACCCGATCCTAAGCCGGACCCAAAACCCGATCCTAAGCCGGACCCAAAACCCGATCCTAAGCCGGACCCAAAACCCGATCCTAAGCCGGATCCAAAACCCGATCCTAAGCCGGATCCAAAACCCGATCCTAAGCCGGACCCAAAACCCGACCCAATATGTAAAAAACCTGATTTGGTGAAAGATAATTTGATCAGAGAACCTGATTTTAATGATCTAAAACCGTGGAAGCGTTTTTATAGCAAAGATATAAAGCATGCGATCGAAAAAATGCAGCGGGATTGTGGTCAAGATAATTGGCTGAAAGTGACTGAACGGAAGCAGTATTACGATGGTGTATTACAAAAATTAGCTAAACCATTGGAGGAAAATAAAGAGTATCAATTTACAGCTAAAGTCAAATTACCCAAAGGCGCGAAAAAAGATTTGGCAATGGCCACCCTATTGTTAAAAAATGATTTGGGTGCCTATTACTACCAATATTTAGCAATCAACCAGGTAGATGAAAATGTTAAGGAGCTGAAAAAGCAATTTAAAGTCAATGCTCTTGGCAAAGTCACGGCAGCTTATATTGTGTTGTTTGGGCCTAAAGCTGATAAAGCGCTGTTAATCGATGAAGTGAAAGTTGTGCCTGTTAATGATAAACCAGGCCCTAATCCAAAGCCTGATGATAAGGTGATCTTCGATCACGGGTTTGAAAATGATCTTCAAGGTTGGAAAGCATCATTTAAAATGGGCAAACTTGAACATACCAATAAAATGAGTCACAAAGGACAGTGGAGTGTTAAGTCTACTGAACGAAATCATTGGTATGCGGGTCTCTCCCTACCGGTTAAAGATCAACTGAAAGTTGATCAAGCCTATCAACTGTCTTTAGCTGCTAGCTTAGGTGAAGCGGCGAAATCAAACCAGATGCTGGATGTTCAACTGTTTTATGTTGACGATGATGGATATCACTGGCAGCGAATTCACTCTATGAAATTACCTAAAGGTAACAAATGGTATGACTTAGCTGCTGAGTTTAAACTAAAGCCTAAAGGTAAAATTAAATCGGCTGATATTTATATCATTGGCCCAGAACCTAAGGTGGATTTCTATGTTGACAGTGTTAAGTTAGAGAAGAAATAGTATAAGTCCCTTCTGTTCTTAATGAGTCATACAAGCGGTCAGTTGTTGTTATACAGCTGACCGCTTTTTAGTTTCTACTTCTTTGGCCAACTTATATTCTTGAAAACATGAAAATAACGTTAGTTATGAAGTAACCGTGAAATTTAAGCACTAGATTTATTGTTAGGATGGTCTAAAAATGTAGGCGCTTATCAGCTAATGAGCAAGAAGGTTTACGTTGAGCTTTATATAGTGAGCTATGCTAAACAACAGCAAGCCTCAAATATTTATTTGCAAACGGCTGTAGTTAGAAGTGAATAGTTGCCACCAGATTCTATTTTTATATGCTTTAGCTTTATTCAGTTTAAAAACTGTATCAGCCGCCCCTATTCAGGTCACTATTCTAGCGGATGATAGCTACTACCCTTATAGTTTTGTTGATAAAGAGAGTGGTTTTCTAACAGGTGCTTATACCAAAATAGTAATGCGAGTCATCAAGGATATGTCGCGTTATCAGGTAAATCTACTACCCGTTCCATGGAAACGGGGTTTAAAACTACTCAAAGAAGGAAAAGCGTTTGCTTTATATCCTCCTTATCTAAAAAGAGATGTTCGTCCCTATATCTGGCCTGTATCCAAACCAATGTTAGATGAAGTGACCTCTGTATTTTGTCGAAAAGAAATATTAATTGAGCCCCGCCCTAAATGGCCTGATGATTATATTGGGTTAACCATTGGTAACAACCATGGTTTTCAAATAGGTGGGCTTCGATTCTGGAAGTTGGTTAAAAATGGGGACATCGTAGTTAGAGAGTACAAAAATAACCATATTAACTTAACCAAAATGCTTATTGCACAAGAAATCGATTGCTACATGAATGATCGCCAAGCGGTGTTACTGTCATGGCACAATTTAATTAACCAGTCGAAATGGAAAACAGCTGTTACTGCAATGGTAGAAGGTACTGTTATTTCTAAAGAACAAGGACACCTTGGTTTTACAAACCAAGATAACGGTATCTATTACTATAAACAAGATTTTTTGAAAAGCTTTAATACAATTTTGGAAAAAATTAAGCGCTCAGGGGAGCTTAGTAAGCTTGTTAATCAATATTGGAACTCATTAAAAGAAGTCTCGTCTAGAAATTTAAATTAAATAGCTCGCATTGTTAGGATGGTCTAACTTATTTGCGAGTGTTGACTCTTTAGTAGAGTAACAACTATTTCAGTCCGGTGTTTGCCACCATTGATCAGCCTGACCTAAATCACCAGTCAATGATGTCAAAAACTGTTTGATCTGTTGTATTTCCTCTGGGGTTAAACCCAACGGCAAAATATCGAAGTGAGGTCGAAATGGATGTTGGTTACGATCATAATAAGGAGGGACGGGCTTATTGTAATGGGCTAATACTTCTTCTAGGGTGGCAAATTGGCCACTTTGCATATAAGGGGCTGTTGCTGCTATATTCCGTAGCGAAGGCGTTTTAAAAGCCCCTACTAACTCCTGGCCTTGTTTTTTTAAATACAGCATTTCCTGACAATACTGTTTATTCGCATCACTCCACTTAGATAAACAGGTAAACTCATCTCGTAATAAATCCCCTACTCCTTGATAACGCCCCATATCAACTTGAGTAATATCAGGTTCCGGTGCGCCTATATTATGAAACTCAAAATTGGTAAATAATGGGCCGTTATGACAGCTGGCACAATTGGCTTTTCCCATAAATAGCCTCAGTCCACTCACCTCTTCTGCCGTTAACTGGGTTTTCAGTTGGTTGATATTGGCCGGATCTTGCTGTAACTGCGCTACAAATCGATCAAAACGGCTAGGTAATGGCTGAAGTTGACGTTGATAAGCCATCAATAACTTACCCACATCTGAAAAAATCCTATTGACTAATATTTGCTCATCACTCGTCAATTGCTGCCAATTCGCTTTGGCTGTTTCGCTACCGATAGGGCTAGCAGGCCCTTTTAATTCAAATAGGCGGTTAGCATTGACTTTATTGGCCGTGATACTCTGATAGTCTTTTTGGTAAAAGCACATCAATAGTTGAACAACCTCTAATCGACTCAAGCCATGCTCAACAACCGACTCTAATGGGCCTAATGCTTGAGACCAGAGGCTGTCCTTACGTCCATCCCAAAATTGCCAAGGGCTATAAGCAGCACCCAGAATGGAAGGCGCATTCCGTCGTGTTGCAGCAATCCCTTTAGAGGTTACTAAACCATCAGTAAAATATTGGGACGGATCGTGGCAGCTAGCGCAGGCTACCTGTTTATTCACGCTAAAACGCTTATCAAAAAAAATCGTTTTACCCAATGTAGCCGCTGTAATGGAATCTGCATATTGATTATCTTTTGCCGCTGGCAATGGCGGTAGACTACCCAGCCGAAACTGGGCTAAAAATTGAATATCATCATCAGTAAAATGATAGGGTGAAATATTGGCCAGAATTGGGCTGGCACCTATGCCTAAAAGACAAGAGAATAATAGTTTATACAAGCACTGATTTATACATGAAAGCATGCTGAAGTATCTACTACAAGACCACATTAAATTTAATCGTATCTACTCCCCCATGATAAGGGATATCAAACTCAATCACCCACCAACCAATCATTTGAAATTTCATCCCTTCAATTAAATACACCCCTGGCTCTATTTCCTTAGTCACTCTTGGTTGAGTGGGCAAACCATGAACATGACCTGGCATATGGCCACGCACATTAATCGCTTTGCCAGAAACAGGCTGTGCGGCTAAATCTGACAACATTAATCGCCATTGATGTATTTGATTTAGCGGCACCATTGGCTGTTGCTGGCTAACATCAACTATTGGCTCCACATGAGAGAAAAAATTAATGTCTCTGGAGAGTTGAAAACTAGCCGTATCTAATGGACTAGGAATTGACTGAGCACTCAAAGAGGGTACCGAAAGCGTCATACCACTAACAGCTGAACCGGTGTCCTGCATGGCTTTTGGCATATTAGGATGAACGCTACGAATTTGCGTATTATGGGCGATTAACGGTTGAGTTGACGGTATTAAAGCTATTTCCCCATCCAGCTTAATCTTAGCTTGCCACTGTTCCTTGAATGCTTTAGTGAGTAACTGTCGTCCATAGCTAAAATAGTCACTACTTTTTTGACGGTTATCTGCACCCTGTTGTTGCCATAGCGTGACTTGCTCAGCCAGAAGGTCAGCGGCAACCGTTAACTGTTGTGTAAGACTTTTGTCTGTCAATGTCCGGGCAGTTGCTCTTAAGCTATTCACCTCCTTACGAATTTGATTCGCACGACTAATAATCTCCATAGATGCCATTTCTTGCTTTCTCGCATCTAAGATTAACTCATTCGCTATTTTTATGATGTCACTGTTGTTTATCAGTTCGCTTGCTTTGCTTTCAACCGCGAAGCAAAACAAGCTATAACTGACCAATAAAACCGCTAATTTATTGAAATTGGATATCTTCTTTATTATTTTTTTATCCATAACACCTGTTCTAAAGAGTAAACTCAAAGCGTAGGGTTATTTAGGCAAGGCCTCCGAGCGATGAAACCCCAGGAGTTTAGAAAAACTAAATGACTGGGGTGAAGAGAGACGGAAACAGAGCCTAAAAATCATTCGCGAAGAGTATAACGAATTTTACCGTTTATTGGGCACTCCGAGGGTAGCAAAATACTGTTGTTGCAACTGTTCGATGACATTTATCGTCTGTTCATTTTTATCGCTTGTAACAGAGCCTCTTATATTGTTAGCCACTGTCATACCTGCCGTGATATTGACGGTATAATCCTCTACTTCACCATAATTAAACGAGCCACATGACTCAGGAACCGCGTTATAACGCATCACTACTCGTAATCGGGTTTTACCCAGTGAGGCACTTGAAGGAATTGATAAATTCCCATTAACAGTGGATGACTTTGCATAATTAGAACTAAAGACTTCTTCGCCACTGTCTTCAAAATCACCATCTTTATTTAAATCTATCCAAATTTTCCAATATTCATTATATTTTATACCACTAAACGCGGGTTTTAACTGAACTTTAGCCTTTCCTTTGGCGAGATTAACCACTTTAGTTGTGAAATCAGAGTATCGCTTAGCACCAGAGCTATTCTTAAAATCAGCTATGCGTACCATACCAACCCACTCATCACTGGCATTATTACTGCTCGCCTCACAATACTCTACTGTTGGATCTGGGTTACTGATGGCATCCCAGTCAGGTTTAACAACAAACAGGCCATAACCAATATCACTCATGATAATATTGCCACTGGCAAAATAAATATAATTACTCCAGGTACCCGAAAACTGTGCGCTATTTGAACCAGGGATAGTATCAAAATAGGCTACTTCTGACAGCTTGCCGGCTGTAATATCCTGTGCACTAAGAATACGGAGCCCTGCGCGATAATTGGTTTCAAAGACATAGTTATTATGGGTATAAAGGTTATGATCAATAGCCGCCGTAGGCCCTACATAACGACCAATTTCTATGGGGTTATCCAAAACACTTACATCATAAATATACGAAGTGGTATTAATTCCATTACGCTTTTCATCTAGCTCATCATTCATTATCAAAATATTATGGCTATCATTCAAAAACCAGCCCTGATGAGTATATTGAGCGCCTTGATAAGGGGTTCTCGACAACTGTTTTGGGTTCGACTTACTGGTTACATCTACAATGGTAATGGTATCTTCATTATACCCTACACAAATTTCTCTGCCAAAATACCGTGCATCCTGTCCCTTATAAATCACACACTGGGTATCATGAGTATAGCCATCCGCGGAAAAACAGCCCGCATAGCGTGGTTTAACTGGGTTAGAAATATTAACCATATATAAACCACCACTACACTGGTTACTACCTACAATATAGGCGTAACCAGTATCTTCATTAATAGCAATATTATGGGCATTACCAAAGCCACCTAAGTGGGCTGTTTCTTTAAGAGTTTGGCCTGGGGACGGCAAGTGTCGTAAGGTACTTAAATCAAACACTTGCAAACCATGGGTTTTATTGCCACTACCATCTGCAACAATAAAAGCATGATCATTGTAAGTTTTAATATCACGCCAAGAATCAGAACCATTATCATGGGAAGGTAAAAACCCAAGAAAAACTGGATTAACCGGGTCAGTAATATCTACAAATGAGGTGCCATTGGTTCTCCCCACAATCGCGATTTCAGCCCCTGTTACGGGGTCAGTATAGCCCCATATATCATTTAAATTGGCCGTTCCACCACCCATATTTTCCTTTGCTAAAAAGGAGTGTAAATCAATATTTTTACAGGGGTATCCGCTAGCACTACCATCGACACAGCGAGTAGTTGCTTGATCTAGCAATAGCTGGGGTTGTTCTCCTTCATTGCTATCATCAAATTTAAATCCATCTGGAAACATTGCACTATGGCCAAAACCAAGCAAAGGAAAACTTAGTCCAGTCAGCAGTAATGCAAATCTACCGGTATATATCACTCTTTTCATCGCAACTCTCCTTGTCGCTTTAATATACATAAAAACTGCAAAAACTCGCTTGTAAATTAGAGCTTTCAAATAGACTAAGAGATAGTTTCCTCTCCTGCATTAGCAATGACCTTCCATAGCCACTTATAAAAAACAACTCAATCTTATATTATACCCTTTCCGCTGGGTATAATATAAACCAAAAGGAACTAACAATATGATACTAGCAAATTAAAATAGGAAAGTCCTCATAACATTTGTCAATTAATCTTTCAGCGACAATCGCCAATTTCAGGGTAAAATGATGAAACAGTAGAGTTAGATGCTATTGAATCTATAGGTAATCTTGGCGAGGCTTTATTATAACAAAAATAAGTTATATTATTTAAACTAATATGTCATCAAGCATTAATAAAATCTAATATAATTAGTTATTTATCGTTGTATATTGTTTCAACTCAAGGCGATTGAACAACCTGACAGTCATCTGTGATTGTCTTATTACTTTGTACATTTTTAGAGATATAGTAGTCTATGTTTTTTTTAACCAGCTTTTCGACTACACCCTTTGCTTTTAGTTTTTCGAGAGCACTTTCCAACATAGGCATAATATCTTTATATTTTGATTTTTTTGAAATAGCCATATAAAGATACTCTGTATTTAGTGGTTTTTCCAAAGGCACTATTTTTCCTAAAAAACCATACTTGGCTAGCTGAATAGGCGCTGTATATAGCCCAGATGCAAAAAAATCAATCCTTCCTTTACAAAGTTTCATATAGTTATAATGCGACTCCCTAACTCTTTCAGTGATCAGATACTGGTCAAAATAGCTGTCTATTTTCTCTCCTAGGCTGCCTCCAATCACTCGTCCCACAGTTTTTCCTTTTAAGTTATCAATAGACTCAAATTCAAACTCTTTGCCTTTCCAAACAAAGATAGCATTGGCATCCTTTGCTAACGGTACCTTAGAATATACAGCATACTCTTCTCTGGCTGTTGTTTTATATGCAGCAACCAGCAAATCTGTCTTTCCAAGTTTAATATTGGCTAAACAGCGCTTCCATGGACCTCTATAATCATTATTAATTGTTATACCATGCTCCTTGAAAATAACTTTCGCAACATCAGTTCCTACTCCTACAATCTTGTTTTGCTCCAGCCACATAAAGGGAGCATAACTTTGGTGACCACACACATATAAGGTTTCCGTGATAGCCTGGTGGCTATACAAAAGAAAAGCAAGTATGGCTGCGGATTTTTTCATGTTGTTTATGATCAACTCAGCTTGTACTGCTGCTCTTTCCTTTACGATGTTGACTATATTATAGACAAATAGCTGTTACTGGCTTTTTATTGCTTTAAGGGCACCACTAGTGGTGCGTCTTAAAGTGGTACCTTCACTTACCGATGACGCATTCGTTAGCTTCTATCAGGCTTAGGTGTTTTAACCGTTTCAGGTGGTAAGACTGGATAGATAATTTGGGGTTGTTTACCCGTTAACGTTTTCAAAAAAGCCACTATTTTTTCTGTTTCAGGTACTGAAAGTTTGAGTCCTAACTGGTATTCAGCCATCACATTCACCGCTTCTCTTAAACTCCAGACACTACCATCATGAAAGTAAGGGGCTGTTAGCTCAATATTTCGTAGTAATGGCACTTTAAAAACATATTTATCTGCTTCTTGTTTAGTAACATTATATCTTCCCAAATTTTCTTCATCCTTTGAATAAGTCTTGACTAGACCAAATTTCTGATAGGTATTCCCCCCTACCCCAACGCCATTATGGCAACTGACACAGCCTTTTACTTTAAATAACGCATACCCTTCTTTTTCCACTTGGGTAATTGCTTTTTCATTTCCCAGTAGCCATTGATCAAAACGAGAGTTAGGTGTAACCAATGTTTCTTCAAATGTAGCAATGGCATCCGTCACTTCATTAATGGTTATTTTCTTTACACCATACACTTGCTCAAACAGGCTCTGATAACTTGGAATAGACTGTAATGTCGCTACCGCTAACTGATGACTAGAAGCCATCTCACCAGGATTGGCAATAGGGCCAGCCGCCTGTTCTTGTAAGTCTTTTGCACGCCCATCCCAAAACTGAGCAAGATTAAACTTCGCATTAAGTACCGTGGGCGAATTAATAGGACCAAGTTGCCATTGATGACCAATGGAACTAGGTAAGTTGTCATCACCTCCCATCGCTAAATTGTGACATGAATTACAGCTCAACCAACCCGATTTCGAAAGCCTTGGATCAAAGAATAACTTCTTCCCCAACTCAACTTTCTGTTTGTCGTACTTCATATCAGCTGGTATAGGCTTAATTGGCTCATTATATCGCTTAGAGGCTGATACAGGGACTGTATTGGCCAATGTTAAAACGACGGATATTATTGTTAAAAAACCAGTTTTTATCATCAGGCAATTCCTTTTTTAATAAGACTGTTTTACACAGCTTTGTTATTATTTATTTTACATACTGACAGAGTCAGTTTTTCAGTGAGCTTGTACCCCTCCTGCCCCCTTGGGAAAACGAATACTTTCAACCATATCTTGAACATGTTGTGGTGAATCAAGAGTCAATCGATTAACAATTAAAGCCACGGAAAAATTCAGCAACATCCCTAAGGTACCTATTCCTTCAGGTGAAATACCCAATAACCAATGGTCAGCCGTATTCGCGGATGGGTTTAAAAACTTAAAATAAACTATATAAGCGGCCGTAAATATTATCCCCGTTAACATACCACAGATAGCACCTTCTTTATTCATTTTCTTAAAAAAGATGCCCATGACAATAGCTGGAAAAAAAGAGGAGGCAGCCAAACCAAACGCAAACGCAACAACTTGAGCAACAAACCCCGGGGGGTTAATACCTAAATAACCCGCGATTCCTATAGCTACAGCGGCTGCAATTCTCGCGTAGCGTAATTCTTGTTTATCACTAATACCTGGCATTAAGTTTCTTTTCAATAAATCATGGGAAACTGACGTTGATATTACCAATAACAAACCTGCTGAAGTCGATAATGCCGCTGCAATTGCACCCGCAGCCACTAACGCAATTACCCATGCTGGTAAGTTAGCAATTTCAGGGTTTGCCAAAACCATAATATCACGGTCGATAGACATTTCATTACGCTCATCACCGGAATAGAACATACGACCATCTTCGTTCTTATCAGTCCAAGTGATTAAGCCTGTTTGCTGCCAATTTTCAACCCAGCTTGGAGTATCTTCATATAAAGTACCCTGCCCGTCAGGTCCATTAATGGTACTAATCATATTCACTCTGGCAAAGGTCGCAACCGCAGGTGCAGTGGTATACAAAAGTGCTATAAATAATAAAGCCCAACCAGCAGACTTTCTTGCATCACGTACTTTAGGAACAGTAAAAAAGCGGACGATAACATGAGGTAAGCCCGCGGTACCCACCATTAGCGCAGCTGTAATAAAAAACACATCAATCATGCTTTTATTACCCTGGGTATATTCTGAAAATCCAAGCTCAGTAGATAACCCATCGAGCTTATCAAGTAAATAAATACCCGAGCCGTCAGCTAACATATCACCAAAACCAAGTTGAGGAATAGGGTTATTGGTCATTAAAATCGATATAAAAACAGCGGGCACCAAATAAGCAAATATCAGTACACAATATTGGGCTACTTGCGTATAGGTAATACCTTTCATGCCACCTAAAATGGCATAAAAAAACACCACAGCCATACCAATAAACACACCACTGATAATGTCTACTTCTAAAAAGCGAGAGAATACAACGCCTACCCCACGCATTTGTCCTGCAATATAGGTAAAGGAAATAAATATTGCACAAACAACCGCAACTGTCCGTGCGGCCTGAGAATAGTAACGATCACCAATAAAGTCGGGAACCGTAAATTTACTGAATTTGCGTAAGTACGGCGCTAAACACAAGGCTAACAGTACATAGCCACCCGTCCACCCCATCAAATAAACGGTACCATCATATCCCATAAACGAAATGAGCCCTGCCATCGAAATAAATGAAGCAGCTGACATCCAGTCAGCTGCAGTCGCCATTCCATTGGCAACAGGATGAACACCACCACCAGCAATATAAAAGTCACTTGTTGATCCAGCCTTGGCCCAAATAGCAATGCCTATATAAAGCGCAAAGGAAGTACCCACAAACAAAAAAGTTAACGTTTGAATATCCATAACAATCTCTAGTCTTCTTGTACGTTATATTTACGATCAAGCTTGTTCATTTTTCCTACATAGACAAAAATTAACCCAATGAAGACGTAAATAGCACCCTGCTGAGAAAACCAAAAGCCCAATTTAAATCCACCTATTTGAATTGCGTTCAACACCTCTACAAATAAAATACCGCAACCAAAAGACACCACAAACCATATCGTCAACAATTTCAGCATTAAGTGAATATTCTCTTTCCAATATGCCTTGGCTTTTTCTTTATTTTCAAAGGCCATTATTTTATCTCCTTAGCCATTAAATACAGTTAGTTATCACTTATTATTTTTAATATAAAGGGTAAGCCTAATAATGCCTGGTAAAATCACTAAGGTATAGACTGCTAATGTATATTAGAAAACACAAAAATTTATCGTACAAGAACTCAATATAGGCAAGCCTTATCGACTCTTTTTCAGGTGTAAAATTAAGGAAGATAAGAAACCTAAATGGTCATCCATTTTAGGTTTCTGGGGAATGATGACTGACCTATAGCCAAAGCGAATGGCTTTTAGGGGCAGCCGTCGAGCGACGAGGCCCCATGAGCCTATAAATAATAGGTGATTGGGGTGAGGAGTGATGACAACAAACCCTAAAAGTCATTCGTGAAGGGTATAGCCCTTATATACTCTTAAGATATTCAATTAGCTGCCACCGCTGCTCCTCAGTTAATGGTGGCAGTTTCGTACCGTCCATCTGCGGCGTTTTCCCAGCTGCATATTCATGGCCACTATTCTTATTGCCTGCTATAAAAGTTTTAAACTCTGTACCTTGATATCCAGTGTATTTAAAGCCGACTTTTTTCGGATCAAATTCTCGACTGCCCACCATAAAGCTATCAGGCCGATATTTTCCATCCTCAGGATCGTTCGGTTGTTTTTTTGGTAATAATAAATCATATAGGCTAGGTACTGAGCCATTGTGCAAATAAGGTGCCGTTGCCCAAATGCCATTCAGTGATCGAGCTTTATAAGATAACAGTGATTGATAAGGCTTTGCTGTAGTATCTGGCTGATAGTTTCCTGCTTTAACACTTGCTTTTATAGTATTATCAAAAAATGACATACCTAATGTATATACCCAGTCTAACCAGCGCCGTAAGAAAATCTTATCAGGATCTGGTGTTGCAACCACACCCGTGGTGACGGCTGTTAGAATTTGCACAACAGGTGCTGTTTGGGCAACAATCACATCCCCAACATCTGTCCCTTGATAGATGTGTTTAAAATTACCTGCATTACCAATATAATTTACGCTGTTACTCGCCATCGCAATGTCAGTACCCACCAAATCAATACTGGACATTTTAGCCACCATTAAACGATCCCAAGCCGCACGATCTATGAGTTCATGGCAGCTTTGACAATACTGCGCATAAATCAACCGTCCTTTTTCCACTTGTTGTGGATCAAGTTTGCCGAATATATGTTCTGGCCACTTTGGAGACTGCAAACTTCTTAACTGGTTTTCTAAGCGTTTCAAATTAGTTAAATTAATTGATGATTTAAAATCGACTTGCTTCTTTTTATTACTTTGTCCTGAAAGCCATGCCGCCAGACTGAAACTAGGCTCTTTTTCCTCCCAGTCTAAAATCCCAAATACCCCTATCACTTCACCCGTATTACGACCCAATGGACCAAGCCCCGCATTGCTTGCCAAACCATTCCACTGAACAAAATCTGATTGAGGGATATCCCATAAAAAAGGATAACTCACTGGCGCATTTGGCTCATTAAAGAGTGCATTTCGTACACGCAATAAATCTCTGAAACTTAAAGCAGGATAGCCTGGCTCTTTTGACGCTAATCGACGAATAATGGTTGCAAACTGTTCATCATCAATAATGGTTTCGTTAATACCATCTAATACTTTATCTATTTCTTCTTTGGCCAGAAATTGCCGATGAGAAGGCCTTTTTAACAGGGTTAGTACATCCCTAACCTGGGATTTATTCTGTACATGCTGCAACACCCGGTTATAAATGCGTCCGAAAGCATCTAACCGAGCATAACCATAGTTAACATGACTATAGTTTAAAATATTATATAGTGTGATATTGTCATTCCACCTGAGTAAATCTTGCTTAACCTGTTGCCTATCAGTGTAGTTATTATCCAGGGCAATCACATTGTTGGCAAAACGTTCAAATTTATTCGGATCATCCAGCGTTGCTTCCATTGCTTTTTGCAGTGAAGTAAGCAGCCCCACCATATCAGCCATGGAAGGACCACCATCAATCCGAATGGCCTTACCCTGATAATTCACCTGACCGGTATGACAAGCAGCACATGTAAACCCCATATAGTCATGGCCTTGATAAGTATCTTTAACAAAACCAACAGGCAGTCCATCTGGGTTAAAAAAGGTAGGTTTTTGTGGTAAATAACGAAACTTGTCAATATTGCTGGTTGCCCGGAATAATGCTTGTGAATCAACCTGTTCTAAAACCAAGAAAAAATCATAGGGTAATAACCCTGAACCTTGAGTTGTATTATAAAACCATAAACTGTCTGCTTCTGACCATCCTTGCTCAAGGTAAATAGGTGTTTTATAACTTTCGCCAAATGCGCCATTGTCAACAGCAACTGCTCCCCGCTCAGGATCATCATCCCAGTGCTGATATGCTTTTCCAATAATTAAAGCTACCACCATAGTAACAGCAATTACGGCTATCACTTTACTAGCAAGATGTAGCTTTTTTTTAATAAATTTCCACAGAGTCAATAGAAAGTGATGTATGAGCATTTTTATTATTTTCCAGACATCAGGCTAAATTAACAGACTTAACAGCAGTGACTGAAAAACCAGCCGCTGCTGTCATTTGATATAAAGCTTAAGCAACCACACCGATGGTAGAGCGGACATCTTCAAGCTGCCCAATGTATTCTCTCAATGCATTGATATTTTCGTCATACGCACTTTCTTGGCCAATTTCAACCCCTTTATTTCTTACAAAAGGTTTAAACTGAATATTACGATCGGCAAAGAAGTTATTAAAATTATCTGGCTGGAGGCTATCACCATTTAAGCCAATAGCCCAAAAATTATTTTTATAGTTTTCCAGTTCAGAAATTGTTTTATTAGTAGCAGAAACTTCTGACTCTACGATAGCAAGCGCATATTTTTTAACTTCATTAATATTATTAGTATACGCAGTTGAGTTGCCAATACTTACTCCTTTATTTTGTACATAGTAATTAAAAGCTAAATCACGATTATCAAAGTATGTTAAAAAATTGTCAGGCTGAAAAGTGTCACCATTTAAACCTATAGCCCAATTTTTAGATTGATACTCTTGAAGTCTATTGATAGTGCTTTTTGCTTCTTGTAACTCCTGAACAACATTCGTATTGACTTTAGGTAATGACATGTTACTAACTCCTTTTAGTTTCTTGGTCAATTGTGGTGTTTTAACATTACAAAGACCCTACTTATTTATCGTCTCAATAATGCCACTATTACCATAGACGAGTTCCATATACTTTGCCTCATTGCTAACTGACAGGGTCTAGCCATTAAAGAATTAAACGCTGTCAATAGATGTTTACAAGTTAACTGGCAAAAACGGTCAATTTAAGCATCCACCAAAAGGTTGTCATTAAACCTTCAAAATCAGACTTGATTAGCACCATAATAAAGCATTATATTACCTAAAAACTACGGAAAGCAGTGTGCCAAATGTTATATGGCCCAGTTTGTTGATTGAAACAGACTACTGAAAGCGAGTGCTGCAATAAGAAACAGGGAAGTAATAATAAACTAATAATATGCCCAAGATAATAAAGTTTCTGCTTGATGACACCGTGCAGACAGTCGAAAACATAAACCCTAATACCACGGTACTTAACTATTTGCGTCACTATTTAAACCGTTGCGGAACCAAAGAAGGCTGTGGCTCTGGGGACTGCGGAGCCTGTACCGTTGTGGTAGGTGAACTAGTCGGTGAAACACTTCATTATAAGTCTATTAATGCTTGCATTACTTTTCTTGCCAGCTTACATGGTAAACAATTAGTTACCGTTGAAAGTTTACAAGCGACCAACCAGCTTCATCCCGTACAGCAGGCTATAGTTGACTTTCACGGCTCCCAATGTGGTTTTTGCACCCCCGGTTTTGTAATGTCCTTGTATGCACTGGCAAAAAATTATCCTGTACCTTCCAAAACGCAAATATTCACTGCGTTATCAGGCAATCTATGCCGATGTACGGGCTATCGGGCCATTGTGAATGCAGCAGCCCATGTGGCTAAGTTCCCTCCACCTCAAGCCAGTGACCAACAATCCGCTTCTATTGTTGCCCAATTAAAATCAATAAACACAGATCAAATCACGAGTTTAACGGATGGGCACAATCAGTATTTTGCTCCTCGCTCCATTCGACAACTGATAGATCTTCTACAACATTACCCTGATGCCCGATTACTAGTAGGAGGTACAGACCTAGCGTTGTTAGTTACTCAACAACAGCAGCAGTTTAATACGCTTATTAACCTTGGAAATGTTGCTGAACTCACCACTATCAAAGAAACCGTCGATACTGTAATCATTGGCTCAGCTGTCACTTACAACCATTGTTTTCAACTATTGGAAAAACAATACCCAGAAATAACTAAAATGTTGGAACGGCTTGGCTCACAGCAAATTCGTAATCAAGGAAGCATTGGCGGTAATATTGGCAATGCCTCTCCCATTGGTGATATGCCACCCGTGCTCATTGCCGTTGGTGCTTGCCTGACCTTACGCCAGGCAAATAGTAGTCGCCAGATTGCGATTGCTGATTACTTCCTCGATTATAAGGTGACTGATTTACAACCCGGTGAATTTATTCAAGCTATTCACATCCCAAAGGCCAAGCCTGGCTATCAATTAAAAATATATAAAATATCGAAGCGCTTCGATGATGACATTTCAGCGATATTGGGTGCTTTTTATATAAAATTGAAAGACAACCAGATAAAAGATATTCATATTGCTTTTGGAGGAATGGCTGCAATTCCCAAGCGGGCCAGCCATTGTGAAACTGCATTGCTTCATCAACCATGGACGGCTCAAACCATTACCGCAGCAACAGCAACATTAACCCAGGATTTTAAACCTCTAAGTGATGTTAGAGCATCAGCAAACTATCGCATGCAAGTCGCTCAAAATCTGTTATGGAAGTGCTTTTTAGAAGTGAGTAACCCTTCTTCTATTATCAGGATAACAGATTATGCGTAAACTAACTGAACTTGATATGACTCAAGTAACTTCTCCTATTAAAGGAGCAGTTGGGCAAGCGGAAAAACATGAAAGTGCCCATAAGCATGTCACTGGTGAAGCGATATATGTTGATGACCAAATCAGTGCAGCAAATCAACTTCATGCAGCGGTTGGTAAAAGTCAAATTGCTCACGGCAAAATAAAGTCAATGGATTTAACGGCTGTCTATGCAGCCGAGGGAGTGGTTGCAGTGGCAACTGCCAGTGATGTACCCGGCCAATTAGATATTGGCCCCGTATATCCAGGTGATAAACTGTTGGTTGATGACACTATCGAGTTTTATGGACAACCCCTGTTTGCCGTAGCCGCCCTCTCCCATCAACAAGCCTTACAAGCTGCTCAATTAGCCCTGGTTGAATACGAACCGCTACCAGCCATTCTCGATATTACCGATGCATTAAAACAACAAAGCTTCGTCCGCCCGCCCCACATCATGAAAAGAAATAATGCTACCGAAGCTATTGCCAATGCTCCACATAACATAACTGGTCGTATAGTGATTGGAGGACAAGAACACTTTTATTTAGAGGGCCAAGTCGCTAACGCTATCCCTACAGAAGATGACGGAATGCTAATACTGACGTCTAGTCAACATCCATCAGAAGTGCAAAAACTGGTGGCTGAAATATTGGGGATTCCTTTTAACTTAGTCACCGTGGATATGCGCAGAATGGGGGGAGGCTTTGGAGGCAAAGAAACTCAAGCGGCCCCTTGGGCTTGTTTAGCTGCTTTGTTAGCCAAAATAACTCAACAGCCTGTAAAACTTCGTTTAAATCGGGGCGATGATATGATTATGACAGGCAAACGCCACCCCTTTGACAATAATTATCATATAGGCTTTGACCACCAAGGACGCATTTTAGGTGCTGAAATTACCATAAATGGTGACTGTGGTTACTCCCCCGATTTATCCGATGCTATTGTCGACCGTGCGATGTTCCATGCAGATAATGCTTATTATCTTGATCAAGTCAAAATTATTGGTAACCGCTGTAAGACACATAAAGTATCTAATACCGCCTTTCGTGGGTTTGGCGGCCCTCAAGGCATGATCACCATTGAAGCGGCAATTGACGATATTGCCCGCTACTTAGGTAAAGACCCATTAAGCATTCGTAAAATGAATTTTTATGACGGCTATTGCAAAACAAGGACTTCATCTACGGAAGGCTTTCATAAAACATCACTTACTGAGGGCGCTAATTATATAAAACCTGCTGAAGGCTTTCATATAAAACAACCCGCTGAAGGCTCTCGACACACCACCCCCTATTATCAGGTGGTGGAGCAGAATGTTATTCCTGAGCTGGTTAATCAGCTAGAACAAAGTGCCGATTACCAGCAGCGTCGTAAGCAAATCGTTGCTTTTAACCAACAAAATGAAGTTCTAAAAAAAGGGCTATCATTAACCCCCGTCAAGTTTGGTATTTCCTTTACTGTACAACACCTGAATCAAGCAGGAGCCTTAGTACATGTGTATACCGATGGCAGCATTCATTTAAACCATGGTGGTACCGAAATGGGGCAAGGTCTGTTGACCAAAGTGGCTCAAATTGTTGCAGAAGAGTTCCAGGTGGACATTGATACCATTTGCGTGTCAGCCACCCGAACAGATAAAGTCCCAAATACTTCGCCAACTGCCGCTTCTTCTAGCACTGACCTTAACGGTAAAGCAGCACAAAATGCAGCACAAATTATTAAAAAGCGTTTAATTGAATTTGTCGCTCAACATTTTACAATTGAACCAACAGAGGTTGTTTTTATCAATAACCACGTCAGATTTGGTGAAAACACCCTCAATTTTGCTGAGCTAGTACAGCTTGCTTATCGTAATCGAGTTTCACTGTCAGCCACGGGTTATTATCGCACCCCAAAAATTCATTACGACCGCAATAAAGCTGCGGGTCGACCTTTTTTTTACTTCGCCAGTGGTGCAGCCGTCTCAGAGGTGTTGATTGATACCCTCACAGGTGAATATAAAGTATTGAGAGTGGATATTTTGCATGATGTGGGTAAGTCCCTTAATCCAGCTATTGATATTGGCCAAATTGAAGGTGGCTTTATCCAAGGAATGGGCTGGCTGACAACAGAAGAACTGGTATGGAATAGCCAAGGACAATTAATGACTACCGGCCCTGCCACATACAAAATTCCAGCCATTAGTGATTCACCCCTCGACTTTCGTGTAAAACTGTTTGAAAGCACTAATCAAGAAGCCACAATTTACCACTCTAAAGCGGTAGGAGAACCGCCTTTTATGCTGGCTATTTCTGTTTGGTCAGCTATTCGAGATGCCATTTCCAGTTTATCTGGTTACACCATTAGCCCCCAACTACACACACCTGCAACACCAGAGCGTGTCTTACAAGCTGTTGAGTTAATCCAAACCGCAAGCAAAGCAGGTCGTTAATGAGCATGAACTGGGTAGAGGCCGTTAATCAACTTAATACATCAGGTGATGCTTTTGTGTTAGTAACACTATTAGCGACCCGCGGTTCTACACCAAGAGATTCTGGCACAAAAATGGTAGTCAGTGTCAATACAACATACGATACGATTGGTGGTGGTCATTTGGAATATCAGATTATTGCCACTGCACAAAAAATGTTGGCAGAACAACAACCTCAGCAACACCTAGCGTATTTTCCTTTAGGCCCTTCCCTGGGACAATGTTGCGGAGGCAGCACTATCGTATTGTTTGAACAATTCAGTGCCCGCCAAGTGAGTATTATGTTATTTGGTGCTGGTCATGTGGGAAAGGCTTTAATTTCAATTTTAGGTGAACTACCTTGTCAGGTTAGCTGGGTGGATAGTCGGCCTGATCAATTTCCGTTAGCTACTCCTAATAATGTTAAAACAATTACTAGCAAATATCCGGCAGATGAAGTCCACCTTATGCCTGCAAACAGTTATTTTTTGGTGATGACTCACAGCCATCAATTAGACTACGACATTTGTGAGACCATTTTAAAGCGTAACCATTTTAGTTATTTAGGCCTGATTGGTTCAACATCAAAATGGCGACGCTTTAAACAGCGCTTAACCCACAAAAAATTTGATGACAACATCATCAGTCGTATTCAGTGCCCAGTGGGACTGAATGAAGTGCCGGGTAAACGCCCCATGGAAGTGGCGGTTTCCATTGCAGGTGAAATTATCAACCATTATCAACAACACCAATCGAACAATGATAAACAGCAAGAAAAGCAACAAGGAATCCAGTGGCAGCAATTAAAGTCATTAGTAACAGAAGTTACAGCTAAAGGTTAGATGAAGAATACAGAACCTTATGAGGCATGGATGCCGATTAGAGCATCCAGGGATGGACTTGCTGCGTGTTCTGTATCCTTCATCTAGCCCTATACAAATAACTCATAAAATAAAACCTTATGTTTAACTTTATATGCATTCAGGGGTATTGATTATTGAATCATTTTGCTATTCGTAGCCAACAGGTGGTCACTCCAAATGGTATTCAGCCAGCAACGGTGATTATTCATCATGGGTTAATCCAGGCAGTAACGGAGTATACAACTAGTGTCGAATGTCCTATTGAAGATTTAGGGCAGTTAGTATTAATGCCTGGCCTGGTTGATACTCATGTGCATATTAATGAGCCCGGCCGCACTGATTGGGAAGGTTTTAACACCGCCACCCAAGCGGCGGCGGCAGGTGGTATTACTACACTGGTGGATATGCCACTTAACTGTATTCCTGTGACTACGACGGAAACGGCCTTCAACGAAAAACTGCACGCCATTAAAAACAAACTATGGGTAGATTGTGGCTTTTGGGGGGGTGTTGTACCCAGCAATATTGAAGACTTAGAAGCGTTATTAGCAGCAGGGGTATTAGGGGTTAAATCTTTTTTAATCGACTCAGGTATTGAAGAATTCCCTCCTGTTTCAGCAGCCGACATGCGTAAAGCTATTCCCATCCTGGCAAAATATCATGTGCCTTATTTAATCCATGCGGAGTTGGACCTACATAAAGAGTTGGATCAGCATAACCAGCCACCCCCTACTATCGGTAACAGTTACCAAAGCTTTTTAGCTTCCCGCCCCAAGCACTGGGAAAATGAAGCCATTAATTTATTGGTACAACTCTGTGCTGATGCAAAAGCAAAAGGACTCAACAGTCGTATTCATATTGTGCATTTGTCGTCTGCTGAAGCGTTGCCCACTATTGCCCAGGCCCGTCGAGATGGACTGGATATTACCGCAGAAACCTGTCCTCACTATTTAACGTTGGATGCAGAATCAATCCCCGATGGGAAAACGTTGTTTAAATGCTGCCCCCCCATTCGAGAGCATGGTAATCAACAACTGTTGTGGGATGGTTTAAAAGCAGGACTAATTGATTTTATCGTATCGGACCACTCCCCTTGTACCCCACAACTGAAGCATATTGACAGTGGTGATCTTGAGCAAGCCTGGGGTGGCATTTCTGCCTTACAGTTTGGTTTACCCTTGATTTGGTCAGCAGCCAACAAACAGGGCTTTACCTTGGTTGATATCGCCCATTGGATGGCCTCAGCCCCAGCAGATTTTATTGGTCTAGGACACACTAAAGGCCGGATTGCCCCTGGTTATCAAGCAGACTTATTCGTATTCGATCCAGCCGTTCATTACCCAATCACCCAGAAGCTGATTAAACACCGTCATAAAATAACCCCTTATGCTGGCAAACGAGTGACAGGTGAAGTACTAACCACTTACTTACGAGGTGAAATCATTTATGCAAAGAATAAAGACAATAATGGTTTATTTATAAATGGCCCATTTGGCAGGCCTTTATTAAAAGAAAATGAATAGTTCAAAATATTACTTACTACTTAATTGGCATTTAGTGTTTCTAAGCTGTAATGGGCTAGATAGAGGAACCTGAACCTTATGAGGCATGGATGCCGATTAGAGCATCCATGGATGGATTTACTGCGTGTTCTGGATCCTCTATCTGGCCCTAATTTAATGGAAAAACAATGATAACTGATAACCCATTACATACTGAGTTTACCCGGTCGCTGATTGACCTTGCTGCTGAACGGGTGGGTGGAGAAACCCTTACTTGCAGTGACGATTTTTTTGCCCCAATGGAAAATTTAATTAAGCCTGGTCGTGGCGTGTTTATTGCTGATAAATATACGGATCGGGGTAAATGGATGGATGGTTGGGAATCCCGGCGCAGTTTTGGCCGAGATAATGGCCGAGACCATGATTGGTGTATTTTACGGTTAGGTATTCCAGGTATTATTAAAGGTATTGATGTAGATACCAACCATTTCCGTGGCAATGCGCCGTTAGCGTTTTCGTTAGACGCTGCCTGTCTTAATGATGACGGTTTTGCTGGCAAAAATCATCCTGAATGGGTTGAAATACTCCCTCAAAGACTGGTAGAAGCCCATAGCCAAAACCTGTTTCGTATTCCCAGTTTAACCCCATGGAGCCATGTGCGGTTGAATATATATCCTGATGGCGGAGTTGCTCGATTACGTGTTTATGGTCAACCACACATCACCTGGAGTTCTGTGTTAACTGGTGAATTAGTCGATCTAGCAGCCATCACCAATGGAGGCCAGGCTATTCAGTGTAGTGACATGTTTTTTAGCGATAAAAATAACTTACTGATGCCTGGGCGTGCTACCAATATGAGCGATGGCTGGGAAACCAAACGACGACGAGATAATCAATACGACTGGGTGATTATTAAATTAGGAGCTGAAGGGAGTATTAATAAAGTCATTGTTGATACCAACCATTTTAAAGGTAACTACCCCGACCGATTCTCACTGGAAGCAATCACTGCACACAACGATGACTTTTATCAGAATAAAAACTGGCAAACCATTATTCCTGACACCAAACTCATGGCTCACCATGAACATTTATTGATTAGCGAAATTATAGCGGATCCCAGGCAAACCTTTACTCATGTTCGCCTGAATATTTTTCCCGACGGAGGTATTAGCCGGCTGCGAGTATTTGGCTACCGTAAAGAGGATCTTTTATGAGTACTATTCCTGCCTCTAAGGAAACACTACAAACAGCCTCGACCCTAGAAGCAGATTCAAATAAGATAGCGGCCATAAATCAATTAGCCGAAACTGATGCTCTCCGCTTATTCAGTCAGTGTTGTACATCAACTATCTGGGTAACAAAAATGGTGGCAAGTCGCCCTTTTGCTAACCACAACCAGCTTTTCCAACAAGCTGAATATCACTGGCAAAACCTAACAGAAGCCGATTACTTGGAAGCCTTTTCAGGCCATCCCCAAATTGGTGATATTCACAGCTTACGCGCTAAATATGCACATACTCAGTCATTCGCCAACCATGAACAAGCCAGTATCCACGAAGCAGCAGAATACACATTGCAAGCATTAGCCGCTAACAATCAAGCCTATGAGCAAAAATTTGGGTTTATCTTTCTTGTGTGTGCTACCGGAAAGTCTGCAGAGCAAATGCTGCAACTATTACAACAACGTCTATTAAATGACCGTCAAACAGAATTAAACAATGCAGCGACTGAACAACAGAAAATTACTCGTCTTCGCTTGGAGAAATTAATATGAGCCAAATTACCACCCATGTATTGGACACCACTCATGGTCGCCCCGCCCCTAATCTATCGATTCATTTGAGTTGGCAAACTGAACATGGCTGGGAAATGTTAGCTCAGGGGAAAACGGATCATGATGGTCGCATTCTAGACTTACTTCCCCCAGATCAACGTTTACCTGCAGGCACTTACCGAGTGCACTTTGACACCCAAAACTATTTTGAGTACCAAGGAACAACTGTCTTTTATCCCTATGTAGACATTGTGTTTCGTATTAATGGGGATCGTGATCACTATCATATTCCCTTATTGCTGTCTGCCCATGGTTACACGACTTATCGTGGTAGCTAATGATTCATACGTAAAATGCCACCTTATGCACAACCCAACCATTCAACCTAAGCCTTTAACCAAGGCTGGCTTTGCTCCTTTTGGCGACCTAATTGAAGTCAACGAGGAAACACCTTTTTTAATGATTAATCAGGGTTACACTCAACGCTTTCACGACTTAGCGACCATTGATGCATCTGCCTGTAATGGGACACCATTACTGAGTATTTTTCGTTCCAAGCCTTTGTCTGTACCAGTCAAGCTCACGGTAATGGAACACCACCCCCTATCAAGCCAGACTTTTTATCCCCTTAGCCAATACCCCTATTTAGTGGCAGTCGCTCCCAAAGGCCCATTTGATATGACTGCAATTGAAGTCTTTTTAGCACAACCCTGGCAAGGCGTTAATTATCATCCTGGTACCTGGCATCACTTCTGTTTAGCATTACAGCATACCAGTGATTTTTTAGTCATCGATCGAGGAGGTAAAGGTAATAATTGTGAAGAGGTCTATTTACCCACAGACCAACAGATAATCATTGAACTCTCTTAAGGGCACCGCTAATAATTCAACACACTAATTTCACAATGGACGAGTGGTAGCTAAAAATGGACCCGTATCTGACCGAATGGCTCAACCTATTATTGCGATTTTTACATGTTATCACGGGTATCGCCTGGATAGGCGCATCTTTCTATTTTATCTGGTTAGATAATCATTTAGAAAAACCGCCTCAATGGAAAATCGATCAAGGCATTAAAGGGGATTTATGGGCTATTCATGGGGGAGGCTTTTATGAAGTAGCTAAATATCAGCTGGCACCACGCACCATGCCATCCACTTTACATTGGTTTAAGTGGGAAGCCTACACTACTTGGATAACTGGCTTTTTTTTATTAGCCCTTATGTATTACGTTGGTGCTGAGGTCTATTTAATTGATAAGCGAATCGCTGATCTGACCCAATGGCAGGCTATTGGCGTTGGCCTAACAGTCATTATTGGTGGTTGGTTTTGTTATGATTTATTATGTAATTCCAAGCTAGCCAAACAGGGTGGAATATTAGGTATTGTCCTTCTCACCTTAGCCACTGCCCTTGCTTACTTTTTGACCCATACATTCAGCGCCCGAGGAGCTTATATTCATATGGGTGCTGTTATTGGCACCATTATGGTAGGCAATGTATTCCGCATTATTATTCCGTCTCAACAAGCACTCGTTACGGCAGTAAAAACCGGTAAAATGCCTGATCCTCAATGGGGGGCTAAAGCAAAATTACGCTCAACTCATAATACATACACCACACTACCGTTGGTTTTTATTATGATCAGCAACCATTATCCAATAACCTATAGCCATGCCTATAATTGGGCCATTTTAATTGCCATTATTGTAATCACTGCTATTAGCAGGCAATATTTTGTATTACGTCACAAAGGAATCCACAAGCCAGGCATTTTAATTGGGGCTGGAATTGCAACCGTTGTATTAGCGATTAGTATGGCTCCTTTTGCCTTATTTACATCTAAACCCACTAGCCCTGCTCAAGCACACACCACCATGGTTGAAAAACACCATCAACCCGCTATTGTTGACGTTGTTCAAATTGAACAAGTATTGAAGAATCGCTGCGCAAGTTGTCACTCAATAAAACCGACTGATAATACTTTTCGGATAGCGCCAGGTGGTGTGTTATTAGACGACATTTTAGCAATGCAACAATGGGCTCCTCGAATAAAAGCCAGAGTT
This sequence comes from Spartinivicinus marinus, assembly GCF_026309355.1. NCBI lineage: Bacteria > Pseudomonadati > Pseudomonadota > Gammaproteobacteria > Oceanospirillales > Zooshikellaceae > Spartinivicinus > Spartinivicinus marinus. Next base: position 5,674,636 of record NZ_JAPJZK010000001.1, on the reverse strand, counting down.
ATTGACGCTACAGACATGCCTTTTATGAATAAAACTGGAATGACTCAACCAGAGAGGGAGTTAATCGCTCGCTGGATTGCTCAGGGAGCGCCAGCTAGTTAGCAACGCAACAGCAACTATTCCTCAATAGGTCAACGCTGAGGAATAGTTTTTTCGCTAGTGGTAGTTAAGATGGCTTCACTTTACCTGTTTTTAGTTGCCACTTTTCAGTTTGATGTGATCGCACCGTTTTCGCAAACGACTTAAAGTGCTGCCGCTGGGCTGCAATACCCTGAGCCTGCCTTAAATGATGCGCTTCTTCTTTTTGCAGTTTTAAATAATGCTGCCAACGATCTAGACTTAGCAAGCCAGTCTCAAGCGCAGACTGTATTTTACAACCCGGTTCTTCTCCATGTTGGCAGTTTCTGAAATAACACTGTTTAGCCAGTTGTAAAATATCGTCAAACACTTCAGCCAGCTGCCCTTCCTCCAACCATAACTGAACCTCCCGCATTCCAGGCGTATCAATAATATTCACGTCAGTTTCAGTATGTAGTAAATATCGGCCTGTTGTCGTATGACGTCCTTTATCATCATTCTTACGAATACCTCCCGTATCCAGCACCTGTTGACCCAGAATTGCATTAATCAGGGTGGATTTACCAACCCCTGAAGAACCTATTAATACCAACGTTTCACCAGGCACTAGCCATGGGGCCAGTTGACGGCTTACGTCTTGTGAGTCCAAACCATTCACTGCAACCGCATTTAAGTTCAGCTCATGGCCAACTTCAGCTACCCAGTTTTCAGGGTTTTCAACCAAGTCTGCCTTAGTAAATACCACCACAGGCTCAAGTCCTGCATCATGAGCAACCATAATATACCGTTGCAAACGATGCAGGTTATAATCTTGATTTAGCGAAGTCACTACCAGCATAGTGTCAACATTAGCTGCTAATAATTGTTCCCTAGTTTGTTGCCCTGCGGCTTGTCGACGCAATAAGCTGCTCCTATCCAATAAACGCGTCAGCCAAAGGCAGTCCTCTTTTTCTTCAGCCATCACCCAGTCACCAACCGCTAGCCAAGCACTGATTGGACAGTCCTGTTTGCCTATTCGCAACAGCTGCTTGCCTTGTTCAGTTTCAACGAAAATACGATCACGTTGGATATTGCATATCCGTGCAGGAATAAAGTTATCCCACTCTACCAGTGATAACTGCTGCATAAAAAATGCTTTCCAACCAAAACGACGTAATCTGTCCAATTGCACGACACTTTCTCCTGTCGTAAGAAAACACTGCATCTATGCCATTAACAGCATAAAATGCCACGAAATTAAGAAGCCGTTTTTGAACAGGAAAAACACCAGAATAGCGAAGCACTTGTATAAGAGCTATATAACTAAAGAGCTATACAAGTAAAGAAGGGAATCAGAAAAGTATTACTGCTTGCTTACCGTCAGATTAAACGGTAATCATCTACACACTATGAAGACCAATACCCTTGCGCGCTAGTGTTTTTCCTTGTTAACACAATATCAGTAATCAAATTCATAACCATCATGTTATCTTCTCCTATTTATACTGTTCTCATTTATACTGTTCTCGAATGAATATTACTCATAGGCTCAAGGAACCTCATTACTCGACAGCCGCTCCTAAAAACTCGACGCTTTGAGTATAGATGTACATGTTTGTTTAGTGTGCAACTGTTTTGCTTTGCTGTAAAGCGTTAGTTTACACATTAATTTGTTTAGCCGGTGGAGGTGTATCAAAATCAACACTACCACAACATTGCTCCATCCAACGTTCAAAGTCTTGAACACTCATGGGCTTTGCAATGTAAAACCCTTGCACAATATCGCAACCTTCCTGTTCAAGAAACCGATATTGCGCTTCTGTTTCAACTCCTTCCGCAATCACCTCAAACCCTAAACTATGTGCCAGATGAATTATAGCCGATGAGAGTGCTGCACCTTTTCTATCATGAGGTACTTTCTTCAAAAAAGAGCGATCCAACTTTAAAGTACTAAACGGATATTTTTGTAAGTAACTTAAAGATGAATAGCCCGTGCCAAAATCATCTAACGATAACCTAAGACCAAGCAATGATAGCTTTAATAAATTTTCTACCGACTTATCGCTTTTATCCAATAACAAGCGCTCAGTTACTTCTATTTCAATTGATGACTTCCTTATATTATATTTTTTTATTTGCCTGGAAATACGGTCTACAAAATTAGCTTCTCGTAATTCCCGTGCAGAGATATTGATTGCCATCCGAAATGAGCTGCCCCAGGTCATTTCCCACTTAACCGCTGTAGCCAATACCAACTCCGCTACTTGATCACCAATAGCTACTATGAGGCCATTTTCCTCTGATATCGGTATAAAGTTATCGGGAGGTGTTACTCCCTCTTCTTTATTAAACCATCTGATAAGAGCCTCAGCCCCAACCACCTTTCCGGTTTTAATATTTAATAACGGCTGACAGTAAATGGTGAATTCATTTTCAGATATGGCTTTACGTAACCTGGAACTAATCTCCAAGCGTTTTTCAGCCCACTTGTTCATTTGTGGTTCAAAATACCGGTGGCAATTTCTGCCTGCTTTTTTCGCACTGTATAAAGCAGTATCCGCATTCTTTATGAGCTCGTTCATCGTTTTTCCATCAGAAGGGAAAATGGAAATACCAATACTGAGGGTTACATAAAGACTGTGTTTTAATATATGCATCTCCTGTGAAAAGCTGTTTTCTAACTTTTCAATAACAATTTCCACTGCATTCGGTGAATGCAGATTCGTTAAAATAAGTAGAAACTCATCTCCCCCCAATCGACAAGCAATATCACCTTTTCTCACTGTGTTACATAGGCGTTCTGCAGAAACCTTTAATAATTCATCACCTGCATCATGACCAAGTGAATCATTAATATCCTTAAAGTGGTCTATGTCTAAGTAAATGACAGCTAACGATTGGTCATATCGTTTGGCATGTATTAGTAACAACTCCAATCGATCGAAAGCACACTTGCGATTCACCAGTTTGGTTAATGAATCGTAATTAGCCTGCTCAAACAGCTTTTGTTGATCTCCTTCTCTTTTCATTATTTCTTCCTTGAGCTGTTTTTTCATCTTTTCCATGGCTCTAAGCAGTTGAGACAGTTCATCATTACTTTTGATATCGTTACTATCAAATTCAGGCTCTTCATCCGTGTCCAGGTTATCTAATGAAAAAGCATCGGCAAAATCTTTTGCTTTATTTATTCTCGATACGATTAACCTATAAATAAAATACAAAATAAACACAGACACTAGAAAGGTTTTTATTGCTTGAGAAAAGGCAATAAGGATAGACTTATCAATTAGCCGTTCATACACATTGGCTAACTCAACCACTACCGTTAACTGACCAACACTCACAGGACGATCACCCGCCATATAATTAATAGGATAAATTCGTTCCCGAGGGTATTTTACATCTTCCAGTTTATTTGCAATAAATGCTTTATTTTCAATATTAACAAAGCTAACAAATGCTACATCTGGCAACTGGCCAATGCCATCAATGGTCACGGAGAGAGCTTCGAAATTATAATCCCATGCTTGTTTGGCAATAGGGGTTAAATAGCTTCTTTCTATATTATTCAATCGTTCATCAATTACACTCAAATCAGCATGATAATCAGAGTAAATTTGTGCGCAAACAATAACCAGGGTAATCATTGAGCTTATTAATAATATGTGAGCCAATGTGCTTTTTGCTAACGACTGATGCGAGTTTTTATGCTTAGATGCCAACATAATGCTATCTGACTTATTAATAACTGGCTGACTTTATACCTGGTTATCTAACCATTAGTTATCCTTAAATGGATCATAAAAATACTGACGATACTCATCTGACTCTAAGCCTTTTAAGTTAGGATTCTCAATCCAGTAAATTTGCCGCTTACCCAGCGCAACGAAATCAATACTTTGTTTATAGGACTTTAACCAAAGCTGTTTTAAAGAACCATCTTTATAGGCAATCTTCAACCCTTTATAGACACGCTCAATAGCAGCTGTATTTGACTTATGAGTATAGAAGAAGCGCGGTAGCGGATAAGCAATCGACATAGAGGTATCATAGGTAAGATCTTTGATATGTTTGTATGCATTATATTCTTCATATAGTTCATTGGCTCCGCGGCAAAATAGATCAAATCGATTAGCGGCTACAAGATAAAAAAGACTTTCATAGGTAGGACTCGTCACCACCTTAAGTCCGCTCGCTTCTAAAACATGAATATCAGACCACCCTAACCCCTGGCCATGGGTAAATTGGCTTAATTCTGCAAAGGACTTTGCACTCGCCACTTTATCTTTTATTGTTTTAGAGAGGAAGCAGACTCGGTAACCAACAATACCTAAATCAATGGGGAAAGGTGCAAAAGAGAGGTCCTGTTGATTGAACTTATTTTCATATGCTAATTTTAAAAAAAAATTTTCATACTGATTGAGCTGTGCAGAGCGGATAGCCCGAGTGAAGTTCATGGCGGGGCTCGGTTTCAACTCAAAGTCACCATATTCTTTACGGGTTTTTATCAGTGCCAGCTCCAGTACAGACGTATCATAGTTATATCGTGCATCTTTACCACTTTCTGGAGCTCTGTAAGTAAATGTGGTAGCTGCCATCACTTGCACAGATATTAGGCATAGCAATAACACCGAAAGCATACAGTTCATTGGAAAAATTCCTGTCTGATAACGTCATATGTATAGCAAGTATAACCACTTAACGCTGTTCTCGCTGGTATTTTCCAGATGATACCGAGTGAAGTCTGGCCCAGCTGAATGAAGGCTTGTTTGTCTTATGCATCCCCATACTTAGAGAGTTTATTTCTTAACAACAAATTTGATATTAGTCTGGACCATTCATGTATCGTTTCAGGCGTTTTGTTTTTTGAAGGCTTAGTTTATTTAAAAGGTTAAAATGTTTTTCCTAATTAATTTCGGAAAATACCCTTCACCAATAACACTCATCAACTGCAAGTCAATTATAAATATTCCTCTCACTTCTCAAAGTGAATAACATTATTTAATAAAGCCTGGCACATGAGCAGAATTCTATGGATAATAGGCTTTCGTAGTATTAAGCAACAACTATAGTGTTTAGTACTAGTAGTGTTTAATGCTAATAATGCTTACTACTAATAAACAAAAGCAAAAAAAGAAAAGAGAATGTCGCATTCAGCAATGCAAGGTGATAAGCAAGGTAAAACTATATTAAATGGATTTTCAACTTGCACAATGACAAGGTATTAATAAATACGTTATTCATTCGATAGCTTTGGCGAGAATGATTAAAATTTGTGCTAGGCAGATTTATGCGTATGTCACATCGTTTTTTTGCCTGCAATACCACCAAAAAAAACTGTATTTGCCACTAAAATAATTGTGTGACAGCCTCGACTTAACATGGCGAACAAAGACTATTTTCCAGCATATACTAAACAGGTAAGAGGAGCGGGATTTTATTCTTTGAGTTCAAAATGTTAGAGTTGTAAAGGTTTGTACTCAAATCGGGGAGCTGTATGGAAAAACATCACGATAAATATAGTATTGAAAATACTGACTACACCGTTGGTCAGGACAATGTTCAGAAGTGGGGATTTGATGTCCACAATCCGGTTTTTGGTATCAGTGCCGGGTTGATTCTGGTCTTCCTGATTGCAGTATTACTCGTAGACCCAGCCACTGCTAAGTCCACACTGGATGGTCTGAAGTGGGACATCATTGGAACCTTTGACTCTCTCTTTATCTGGTCTGGCAATATTTTTGTTATTTTCTGCCTGGCCTTGCTTTTATCACCTTATGGCAAAATCCGAATAGGTGGTACCAATGCCAAACCCCAATACTCTACGTTGTCCTGGCTAGCAATGCTGTTTGCTGCAGGGATGGGCATTGGCCTGATGTTCTGGAGTGTTGCAGAGCCAGTCGCGTACTACACAGGCTGGTATAAGACTCCGCTTGGTGTCGAAGCCAACACCCCTGCAGCAGCTGAGCTTGCAATGGGTGCCACCATGTACCACTGGGGCTTACATCCCTGGGCAATTTATGGTGTTGTTGCCTTGTCGCTAGCCTTCTTTGCCTACAATAAAGGCTTACCCCTTTCTATTCGTTCAATCTTTTATCCGCTATTGGGTGATCGTGCTTGGGGCTGGCCAGGCCATATCATCGATATCCTGGCAGTTTTGGCCACCTTATTTGGTTTAGCCACCTCGTTAGGGTTAGGCGCCCAACAGGCTGCCAGTGGAATCAATCATGTATTTGGTATCGACGGCGGTATCGGCATGCAAATTCTAGTGATTGTCGTAGTCACTGCATTAGCCATACTCTCCGTTGTCCGTGGTATTGAAGGTGGGGTTAAGCTACTCAGTAACATCAATATGATCATTGCTTTTGCCCTGTTGATCTTGGTTACTTTTTTAGCACTTGCTGTTGCCATGGGCAATATCCCAACCACCATTGCTGCTTACCTGAAAAATATTATCCCTCTAAGTAACCCTCATGGGCGTGAAGATGAAGCTTGGTTCCAAGGTTGGACCGTATTTTATTGGGCTTGGTGGATTTCCTGGTCACCATTTGTAGGGATGTTTATTGCTCGTATATCAAAAGGTCGTACTATTCGTGAGTTCATCGCAGCGGTATTACTCGTGCCAACCGCTGTTACAGTGCTTTGGATGTCAGTGTACGGAGGTATTGCGCTTGACCAAGTAATTGCGGGTGTTGGTGCACTGGGCGAAAAAGGCTTGACTGATGTACCTCTGGCCATGTTCCAAATGTTTGAGCAGCTGCCAATGGGAACGCTGCTTTCGGTAACGGCTATCATACTGGTGCTAGTGTTTTTTATTACCTCTTCCGACTCAGGCTCATTGGTAATTGATAGCATCACAGCAGGTGGCAAAATTGATGCACCTGTACCACAGCGAGTTTTCTGGGCGTCTATTGAAGGGGCAATCGCTGCCGCCTTACTCTGGATTGGTGGTACTGAAGCCATTCAAGCCTTACAAGCTGGAGCCATATCCACTGGCTTACCTTTCACTATTGTATTACTACTGATGTGTGTCAGCTTAGTGATAGGATTGCGAACGGAAAAACATTAACGTTTATTACCAACAAATAAAAAAACCGGCAAATGCCGGTTTTTTTATTGCTAACGCCTACTCAAACTAGTTCCAAAGCTGCGCTACCGGTGTATCAGGTCGATAGTGATGCGCTACTTGCGCCTGCAATAACTCCGCCGTTGCTAAAGCATCCGTCATCGCATGGTGAGGATGATAGTATGGTAAAGAATAACGTTTCCGGCAGTCAGCTAGCCTGACAGATCCCATTGGTTTTTGTAGCAATCGCCCAACTAACCCTTGTCGCGCCCTTAGTGCTCGTTGCTCTAACTCCAGTGTATCAATGGCTGGAAACTGGATACTTTCTCCAATACGTCGTAACAACGCCTGGGAAAAAAAATTACACTCTATCTGGCGATAGTGCACTACCACAACTTTACCAGCCAATGCCAGCAACACTTGTTCAAGAAAGTGCTGAAAATCAGGCGCGGAATTGACTTCAGAATGGGTAATGCCATGGATGATGACAGACTCCTCTGCCAAAGGCTGTACCGGTTTAACAATCCACTCGGCAGCATCCCGACAAAAAATCCGCTGCAAGGTAAAAGGTACCAACCCAATACTAACAATATCATCCTGCTCAGCATCCAGCCCGGTGGTTTCAAAGTCTAGTGCCACCAGTGGCACACTATTAATGGGTGTATTACCAGCAACTATGCCCGCCCCATAAAAACGCTGCAACCGCCCATCCTGACTGCTGGCCTGTAGCTGAGCATATCGTTCCTGCCAAGCAGATGTTAAATCAGCCACTCACCCCCCACTACCGCAATGCTTTTGATGCATGATAGCGATATTTCAAAAAGCTTTGGGATTTATCCAGCACCTGAAAGGCTTCTTTAAGGTTACGTCGCTCAAAGGTAGACAACATCTCGGGCTCAATATTGTTATCTGGCTCATCCCCCCGCTCAATATCCGCGGCTTGATGGCGTATCCTAACCATAGCGATGTATTCCAACGCATCGCTTAAATCCTGACCTTTCCCAGGGGGAAGAATACTGGCCTCGATAATATCCTCAAGCCGCTCAAACGAGTTTTGAGCTCGGGAGCCGACGGCTAGGGCATGAACACGGATCACATCTGACAAGGGGGCAGTTCCTCGGCGCTTTAGATTAATTGACTTTTTATGCTGACCATCCTGCTCCATTACAAACCCTTTAAAAAAACCTAAGGGTGGCGTTCTATTCAGCGCATTTCGGGCCAGACAAGCAAGAAACTTCTGATTCTGACGAGCTTTCCGAGCAATAAAGGTTTGCAATTGCTTGGCCCAGCTAGTTTTTCCCCATACCCCATCCAAATCAAAAAAAATCGAGCTATGTAACAACGCTTCAGGTACAGGGTTTTCAATCCAGTTAGCAAACTGTTCTTTCCACTGGCTCAGAGTCATTCGCCATTGAGCATTAGATGCCATGATTTCGCCGCTGCAGTAAGCATAGCCACAAGCCGCCAACCCATCACAAACAAAATTAGCCAACGGCTCAAAGTAACTATTATGCTGTGCTGGGTCATAGCCGTTATCCAAAATAATCGCATTGTCCTGATCAGTCACTATCAGCTGCTCATCACGAGCCATTGAGCCCAACGCCAAAAAACAATAAGGCACTGGGGGTGAACCCAGCTTTTCTTCTGCAAGCTCCAGCAACCGCTGCTTAAAACTACGGCCAATCCAGGCCATGGCACTACCAATCATATGGGAGTTGGCATCTTCATTAACCATCCGAACAAAGACTGATGGCAGCTGCTGTGCATAGCTTTTTAAATCATCTACGGTTTGCTGGGCGAAAATCCCCCGTACTAATAACAAGCTGCTTTGAGATTCGTGACGCACAATATCTGACATCGCCACTACTCCAATGGGGTGATGGCGGCGCATCACTGGCAAGTGATGGACATTACCTCGCAACATCGCCAGCATGGCTTCAAATACATAGGCATTATCATCAATGACTGCCACATCAGTGGTCATTACGTCTCCCACCGGTGTATCACGGGAAATATCAGCGGCCAATACTCGCTCTCGTAAATCCCGGTCGGTGACAATTCCTATCAGCTGGCCACTGTATTCATCTTCATTAACCGTCATTTCAGGATCAGTAATTAATAACGATGACACTCCCTCTTCCGTCATGGTCAATGCCGCTTCACGAACAGAGGTTTGTTGAGGTACAGTCACCGCTTCTCGGGTCAACAACGATTTTATTTTTACGGTGGTCAGGTCATTGTTATCAGCCTGACTGGATAGGGTGCGACGTAGTAGTTCGCCACCTTCTGCCTCAAAAAAATCAGCAAAAGTGTCAAAACGGTCGTTATATTCACTGAACTGATCAGCAGGAATGCAATAAACCAAGGTATCTTCAAGGGCTTTGGCAGGAAGACGGACTCGACGATTCATCATTAACCCCATCTGGCCAAACACATCTCCCTCTGCCAAACGGTTATAAAGCTCTCCAGTGCGCCGATAAATTTCCACTGATCCACTACGAATAACAAATAAATCCTGGATCGAGTCACCATAAACTAGAATATCAGTGCCCCCTCGGTAATAGGCAATTTCCGTTTGTTGAGCCAGCAGCTTGAGCGCATCATTAGGCAGCTCATCAAACGGTGGATGCTTGGCCAAAAAATTAACGATTTCCAGTTGTTCTACTTGCATGAGAAGCCCTCTCAACAGCGCGACCCTGTTCGTAACAAGGCAATAACCTAAAACATAAGCAGATTTGTCAGGCTAGCACTCAAGTCTATACGAGAAAACACCTCTTGCCTTGATTTGCTGAATTAGGATGACTACTGTCGTTTATGGCCAGTGAGCAACTGCTCAAATAACTCGGGTGGCAGCGGCTTACTGAACAAATAACCCTGAGCTGCATCACAATTCGCCTGCTGTAAATACTCACGCTGCGCTTTGGTTTCTACACCTTCTGCCAGGATTTTTACTTTTAAGGTTTTTGCCATGCTGATAATTGCATCAACAATGGCATTGTCATCTGGCGAACCTAGCCCTTTAATAAAACTTCTGTCTACTTTAATCACATCTAAATGTAAGGCTCTGATTCGCTCAAAAGATGAGTAGCCAGTACCAAAGTCATCAATAGAAATAGCAACACCTATATCCCTCAATTGCTTCAAAATTACATTAGTCGCAGGGGTATCATTCATTAAAATCGATTCAGTTAGTTCCAACTCTAACTGTTGTGGGTTTAGCTGAGTAGCGGTTAACACCTCGTTTACATGCTCCACAAAGCGCTGATCAATTTGATAACCTGATACATTCACTGACACCTGCAAGCTGGTAATTCCTTGTTGATGCCAGTGGTTGGTTTGACGACATGCCTCTGCAAGCACCCAAGCCCCCAGCTCAATAATTTGCCCAGTATGTTCAGCAATTTCGATAAATTCCGAAGGGGGTAATAAGCCTCGCTCAGGGTGCTGCCAGCGAACCAGTGCTTCCATGCCAAAGATTTCATCCGTTTGTAAATTAATTTTTGGTTGGTAATACACTCTGAGTTCATTTTGTTGAATTGCCTGATGCAACTCAGCCTCAATTTTTTGATGGTGTAGCACCCGCTCATGCATTGCAGGAGTAAAGAACCGATAACAATTCCCTCCACCACTATGTTTTGCCTGATACATCGCCATATCAGCAAAATGAATTAGTTTATCCTGACTTTTAGCATCAGCAGGATAGCAAGCAATGCCGATGCTACCACCCGCCCGTAAACAATGACCATCGAGACAAGCTTTAGCCAGCAGTTTTTTCAATAGTCGCTCTGCAACTTCCACTAGCACATCATGGCTGGCGACTCCCCCTGCAATGACGGCAAATTCATCCCCTCCAAGCCGAGCTACGGTATCCCCTTCTCGCACAGCACTTTCTAAACAGCGGGCGACATGTTTCAGTAATAAATCACCGACTTCGTGTCCTAATGAATCATTCACTTCTTTAAAGCCATCTAAATCAATAAATAATAAAGCTAACGCTTCATTAGTCACTGACGACATTTGTATAGCTTGCTTTAAACGCTCTCCAAACAGCACCCGATTAGCCAAGCCAGTCAGGTGATCATAACGGGCTAAATGCTCAATTTGTCGTTGCGCTTTTTGTCGCTCTTTATTTTCTTTTTTCAGTTGTTCATTACTCATTCGAAGCTCTAAGGTCCGCTCTTCAACCCGATGCTCCAGCTCATTCTTTGCTTGTGCCAGCTTGGTTTCAGCGGTTTTACGCTGATGGATTTCAGCATTTAAACTCGTTACATTTTGCTCAATGGTATTCGCCAGTTCATTAAAAGTATCAATCAACTCACCTACCTCATCTTCAGTAGTTGTGGCCAGTCGATGGGTCAAATCACCTGAAGTAAAGGTTTGCATTCCAGTGATAATATCTTTCAGTCGATTGGTGAGATAAGAAGCTATCCAAATAGCAATTAAAATGACCAACAACACCATCACAGCCGTTGAAGCCGTTAACTGCACAGTAATTTTCTGCAGCCTGGTGTTAATCCCAGCAATTAAAGAGTTACGTTTATTTTCCAGTTGTTGGTTAGCTTGTTGAATCATCCCCATCATTTCATCTTTTGAGGACATTGCCGCCGCATGAAACTGATCAATATTAGCGCCAATGGTGACAAAGCCAAAACCACGAGCACTGTTTGCATAGCGCCCGGTATAATAAGGAATTACTGCAGCTGTCGAAATTTTCCAGAGCCCACTCCAAAAAATTACAAACGAGCCTGCCCCACCTTCTTCAGTAAGATTCCACCAACCTGAACATTGAGGCGCAAAATGTAAGTAGCGACAATCCAAGGCTATTTGTCCTTTACCTACTTGCGTCAAAGCAGGTTTTCGCTTTAATGACTGCGCTTTATACGGTGATTGCTGGGTAATAAATTGCTGAAAAGATAAACCGCTATCTTGCCACTGTTGCCAAGTGTGTTGATCCAACCAGGTAGGCACCTGCTCACCGGTGGTTGGATCGTATCCCACAATAAAATAATCGCGCGGATGAGAAATATTCCGCCCTAAATAGTCCCACATAAATGCATAATTTCCTGAGCTGGCATCAGAAATAGGCGTAAAACGCTGTTGAGTCGGCACCAAGTGGTCAGTAAACTCCATAATATGGGTATGATCTAATGCCAATGATAAATACCCAATTTTTTCACCCGCCTGAAAAACAGGGGTTATCCACCGTACAATTCCCTCAAATCGTTTCCCTACTGGGTTTTCTTTACCTGCATACCCGGCATTTTCGGGTAAAAAAGAAATGCCTTTTTGCTTTGCCTTTGCCCGAGTAAAAGGACCAATAATAGGCGATGGCACATAAGCACCAATCACATCGGATACATAAATATCGCCTTTTTGTAATGAGTTCAGCTTGGCAAAATAACGCTCTGCCTTATACCAAGTATTTTCAGCGCGAGAGACATCCAATAACGGAGCAGCTTGGTTTGGGTCTGACAAAATGCGAATCTGTTGCTGACCATTTACGTCAAAAAAACTGATCTCCCGATAAAGCGGCCTGTTTTCTTTAATACCTAGATGATCCGGTGGACGATAATGAAAGGCGGTACGATTGTCTTCTACACGAGGAGTTACTTGCTGGTATTTAATACTCACTGGCCGAACAGGCTGCCATTGCTTCCCCTCATCATCCATTTGCCAGGGCTGATGTAGCGTCACTACGGCTGTTCGATGCGCAATGAACTGTTGATAAGTATCAGGATCAGGCGGCTGCCCAGCTAACAATAGTAAATCTTTATCCCGCTCATAAAGAAACTGTGCCACCTGCTCAGCAGTATCTACCGTTAAGCGCTCAATCGCTGCCTGCGCTTGTGCATCCAAGGCTTTCACTGACTGAGCGGTGGTCACTTCCCCTACCGTGGCTACTGTATGCAACATTCTGTCAGCCATTTGCTGGCTTTCATCAACCACCTTATGACCAAGATTAACGCTATGGTCCCAGGCAATCCAAGCCAGTAACAACAGCGGAAGGACTTTAATCAGGCTGAAAATCGAAATAAGTTTTCCGCGAATTCCCAGGTGCAAACGGCTTTTTGGCATACTGGTATCACTTGAAGGTGATGCTATTTTTCTTGTGACTACTGTAATGACAGTGTAGGTGATTTAAAGTTACTTATAATCACAAGATACCCAACTGATCAACATGAACACAGTATTAACGGGGTTATCGATGTGAAACACCATATACTGCCCATGTTAACAGCCCAGTGCTTAACTTCCTTTTTAGCAGTCTGGACTGTTCATCACCACTGCGAAGAACAGGGCTTGGTCGCACGAACCATTCGTAACCGGGTATTGATGCCTAAGAGACTAACTTTCCTTTGTTACTCCAGTTCTATTGATTAGTTGGCTTTTAACATAGAGAAACAACGCCATCAGTCTTATCACTATTATTGAGTAAGCCAATCTGTAAATTACAACTATGACAATATTGGCATTAATCATTAATACTAATAAAGTATCCTCTATTAGCGAGTGTGATAAATTCATAAAGTATATTGCTTTTTTGATACTTTCACTATAAATAACAGATAGCTCTCCTAGTGACTCTTTTAATAATACTCCGCCATAAGATATACCCAGTAATATACCAATCAATAAAGGGTGTGATAGTTTTATATCAAGCCGAAGCAGACTAACCAAAGGCAACAGCAGCTTTTCTATTAAGTTAATCAGTGATAACTTTTTAAGCAGCTCAATTAATAAAAACAATAAAACAATAATCACACACATTTTCACCGTTATCGCAATTGACTGCCAAATCACATCAAAATAACTAGCAAAGGACTTCGGTGTAATTAATGCACTACTAAAGCTTACATTACTTTGAAGAAGCTCAAAGTAATTACAAAATAGCATCAATAACAATGCACATACAATTGAGTTAACAATTCGAAAAATAGTTGCCTTAACAAATCCTACCCCCACTAACGAACTCACCCGAGATTCTACCGGAAGTGCATGAGCCAAAAGTATTAATATTGATAATACATTTATGTCTATTAGCCGATAACCATAGGATTCAGAGGCAATGGTAAAAAATGTAGCTACTCCTCCATACACACCAGTCAATATTGCAGCCAACCAAACAATACTAAACTCTTCTGGCAAGTCTAAGATAGACATAATTGGTTGTACAGCTGTTATCAGTAAACGATCAAAGCCATGAAATACAGCAATATTAACAATAAGCAATACAGGAAAGACTACAATAACCATTGATATAATAGATTTAGTTATTAATTTAATCATCATATGTTCCATCATTATAAATCGTATCAATGTATTTCAACCCAGAATCTGGTAAAACACCAACCACATTACTTCCCTCGACTATCCCCCCTTTGTTTATCAATGATGAGATAACTGACAACACACTACCAGAAGACCCACCCAAGAGAATTCCTTCGTGTTTGGCAATATATCGGCACATCGAGAATGCATTGTGGTCACTACACTTTAACTCCATATCCACGTACTCTGAGAAATAGTTTTTAGGGACAAAACTTAAGCCTGCACCATTTATTTTAAAAGGCTTCGGCTTGCCACCAAAAATGACTGATCCAACAGGCTCAACAGCAACTATTAAAGGCTTCTTTGTTAAATGCTCTATCAAAAATTTCGCAATTCCTGATAAGTGTCCTCCAGTACTTACACATGCGACCAGCACATCTATTTTTCCATTTAAATCTTGATATATTTCTTTTCCTGTATGTTCATAATTAGCCATCCAACACCCAGGGTTGGAATATTGATCTAAATTAATCCATCCATTTTTTTTACTTAACTCTTTTGCTGTTTTAATTCTGACTTTTTGATAAGAGCCATTTTCATCCATTTCTTCTACCACTAATACATTTGCGCCAAATGCTTTATAAATCAAAATATTTTGTTTTGGTGTTTTAGGGTCTACAATACATACCAAATTATATCCTTTTTTTGCACATATCATTGCTAACGCATGGCCAGTATTACCAGAGGTTGACTCAACAATCGTGTCACCTGGTTTAATATCATGTGTTTTTTCAAGAGATTCTATCATTTTCAGCGCAGCTCTATCCTTAATACTGAAGCCCGGATTGAAATACTCAATCTTACCATACACGTTTATCTTACGACTTGTTGATGATAGCACTGGAAGCTGAACAAGATGAGTATTGCCAATAGTATCTAAAATGGAATCAAGCATTTTTTTCTCCTAAATAAAATCTACAATTAAAAACCAAGAAAATACAGGCTGTTATGAAGCAACTTTTATTTCATTTTGTAAAAAATCAATAACACCTTCTAGAGGCTTAAATAGAAAACATGTGGACTTCTTAGGAAGCAAATGGCCTTGTAAGGCACTTTGGTAAATCGATTCAACACTGGGTGAACGGGTTTGTATGAATAAGTAATGAGAGCTTAGGTTGATATCAGATAAGTGGTTTTTATGCTGAAAGGCTAATGCCTCGCTTGAAATAGTCTCTACCCCATTTAAACTACTGAGATTTTCTAATATGAAGTTATGATGATAACCTGGCTGGTTAAACCCTTTTCTACCAATTAGCAAATCAAAAGCAACCACCAGCTTTTGATTTTGGTAGTGAATCAAGAAATCAGCCTGTTCTTCTTTACAGGTCTTTAATCCTAGCTGTCTACAATGATCAACAAGCTGTTGCCAGTTAAAGTGTTCATTAAGCCAACCGACTAGGCCAAAACTCTTAACTTTGGTTTCAGATGTCTGTGTAATAAATACGGGGAGTGACACAATGCTACTAGTATCAATACTGGTTTGTTGTTGATAGGCTGCAAATCGGTGGTGGCCATCAGCAATAAGAAAATGTTCGATGCGATTGATTGCTAACATAACCTCTATACAGTCGATAGCTTCATGAATATAAAAAATTGAGTGAGTGAATGATTTATCTTTGAAACTAATGATTGGCTGTGCTGACTGTATTAATCTTGATAATGTAAACCGAGGATAAAATTTGCTATTTGTCACTAAGTAACAGGGGGTGCTCATGCCCTGCTGTTGTACTATTTCCTGCTGAAGAGCGGCCAGCCGTTGAGAATCAATCTCTTCATGAGGATAAACCATTGATTTCCCTTTATTTCTATATTGGCTTAAAACACCAATAACTTCATGAGGTTCATCATTAAACAAACCACTAATATGGTATATAAAAAGGCCCTCATTACAATCTTGAAATAGAAGACTATTAAATGCATTACAATCAATCACTTTAGTTTTTTGTTCTATAAGACTCATTTGACTATTCCTTTGCAGCCAGACAATAGATATCCTCTGCATTTACATTTGATAAAGGCAGGTTTTTCCTTTCGCTATTAGACGTAAAGGATATGTTTTTTCGAAAGATTAATTGCCAGCAATAAAATATACACAGTCTAAACTAATGGCATTAGCGATAGCGCTTGTAAACCATTACTTGGTTATAATGTTTTAAACAAAATAGGCTGACAACGTATGAGTATTAGACTATAGGAGGGCGAAAATGAGGGTCAATAAACAGCTTTAACTCAGCTAGTTTTATAGCAGGATAATGAATAGTGAATGGTGTTAATAGTAAGTGATTGCAGGATGAATTAGCTAGTGAAGAACAGTTCCCAAAGCAGCAATGGCAGTCTCCACCTGCACTTTCGGTTAAGCTATGTTCCAGAGAAGTATGAACAGATTGATCATGGATATAGTGAAGTTTGATTTTACATTCAGATGTTACTTTACTGGTTTTATCGTTAAAAAGTACTACATTGGTAATCAATTTACTAGCCGTATGAATGTTACTGACGCCTACAGGATTTTCAACGGCTGAAAATCCTGTAGATCCAGCCAATAGAAAGATTATACAAAACAAGTGTTTTATAAGTTTATTAATCATTTCTATATAGTTCCATAACGTTCTCTTAAATAGATTATTATTCTTTACCCGCTTTACCCTCAGTTAACATTCTCAACCCACGCGTTTTCATTTATTCCTCTAGCAACTACCTACAATGACAGACAGTCAAGTGGAATCTATTTTAGTGGCTTGAATAAATACTATATGAGTCGAATACTATTTGCTAGTGACAAATGAGACTAGATCAGTAATGAATAGTTCCCTATTTATTTTAAGTCTTACCGGTATTGTAATAGACTACAAAACCACTCACAACACAAACTACTTGCTATACTCTCAAAGAGTTCAACTAGCGCACTTCAATTATGACAATTTAATGACCAGTCAGGTATTTGCAATGGAATGGCTTGATTACCTTCGCTATTTTGCTGAACAAGATGGTTCAGACCTGTTCTTAACAACAGGTGCACCACCTAGTGCTAAAATTCATGGTCACTTACAACCAATTGCAGATAGACCATTACCTCCCGGTAGAGTAGAAGAAATTGCTTATACCATTATGGATGAAGAGCAACGGGTTGCTTTTGAACATAAGCCTGAAATGAACCTCGCAATAGCAGAGCAAGGCATCGGTCGTTTTAGAGTGAACATCTTTAAACAAAGAAACCAAGTATCCATGGTTGTTCGCGCGATTAAAACAGAAATCCCTCATTATAAGGATTTAGGCCTGCCCGATATTCTCCCTAAGCTTATAATGCAAAAACGAGGGTTGATTTTATTTGTTGGCGGTACAGGATCTGGCAAATCAACATCACTTGCTGCCCTCATCGATTATCGAAATAGTCACTCAGCTGGCCATATCATAACCATTGAAGATCCAGTTGAATTTGTTCACCGACACAAACAGTCTATCGTAAACCAGCGGGAAGTAGGTGTCGACACTAACTGCTATGACGATGCACTGGAAAACACCTTAAGACAGGCGCCTGATGTTATTTTAATTGGTGAAATACGCAGCCAAGAACAAATGGAACAAGCCATAACCTTTGCTGAAACGGGTCACTTATGTATTTCCACTTTGCATGCAAATAATGCAAACCAAGCCTTAGATCGAATCATTAATTTTTTTCCGGAAGAGCGCCATAAACAGCTTTTTTTAGATTTGTCCTTAAATTTACGAGGTATCATCTCTCAGCGGTTAATACCCACTATTGATAACAAACGTTGCGCGGCTATTGAAATCCTGTTAGGCACACCACGCTTATGCGATTTAATCAAACAAGGTAAAGTCGATGAAATTAAAGAAGTGATGATGAAGTCTGAAGCACAAGGAATGCAAACCTTTGACACCGCACTATATAATCTTTACAAAGAAAACAAGATATCATTAGAAGAAGCATTAAAAAACGCTGACTCAAAAAATAACCTTAGATTACGTGTTAATTTAGAATCTAAGTCAACAGAAAGTGTCGATCAAACGATATTGAAGCGAGTGCAGTCTAACAAGGCTAAATCAACCCCGACAGAAGAAAAACAAGAGGCTTCCTCAATAATCTCCAACCTGACACTGGAGCCATTGGAAGAAGCAAAAGAAGATGATGATGAGGTCTGAGTCGCTACTGCTCAACTATTAACTGCCTTGTCAACTGCTTTCGACATTGCTAATGGTAACGTAAAATAAAAAGTACTACCGGTGCCTGATTTTGATTTAACCCATATAGAGCCACGATAGCCTTCTATTATTTTTTTAACAATACTCAATCCAGCACCTGTTCCACCGCCATATTCATCTTCTGTATGCAAACGTTGAAAAATTTTAAATACTTTATGTTGTAAATGCTCAGGAATACCAATACCATTATCCTCAACATAAAAAACAGCAGGTATTTTGCTAAAATCACATCCAATTCCTATCTTTATCTGTTCACTATTATTATATTTAATCGCATTGGTAATTAAGTTAGTAAATAACTCTTCAATTTTGGTTTTATTACAGTATATAATAGGTAGAGGCTCTCTTATTGATATATCTGCATTAAACTTTTGAATTAAGTGAAATAAGCCTTCTTTGACTTCAGATAACAGCTCCATTAAGTTAGTTTCAATTCGCACCCCTTCAATATGATCTACTCTTGAATACTTGAGCAAATCATTAATAAAACACTCCATTTTTCTGGTTAATTTGCGAATATTATCCAGCATTTCACCACCTTGTCGATCCAGCTTATCTTTATAATCATCATTAATAAACTGACAATAATTACTGACTCCTCGTAATGGCTCCTTTAAGTCATGCGATGCAATATAAGCAAATTCTTCTAATGCCTGATTTGATTTAGATAGTGCTTGCGCTTGTTCACTGAGTGCCTGTTTACTAGCCTCCAGTTCAACTGTACGCCGTTGAATTTTTCGTTCAGTAGACTCTGCTTGCCCCGTAATAATTAATAGGACATAACTCAACATACCGATAATAAAAAATCCGCCGACAATAAGTAGCCATATTGACCAGAATCTATGTTCTAAATTAATATTAGCTTTAAATTGAATATCTAAGCGCCACTCTCTATCAGCTATTGACAGTATTTGACTTAAATTAAATAAATTTATCAGCGGTTTAAGCTTCTCTTGTTGTTTTAGCATTGGTCCTGATTCATATATCACCTCATTATTTTTATCATAAACACTAAAAACAGCGTTTAAATTACCCAGATGAGACTGGAGTTTTTCCATTAGTGGTTTGATTTTAAATACGCCTAAGACAAAGCCAAACACTGTATTATTTTTATTGACTGGCATTAATACCAAAAAAGCCGACTCAGGCTCAGCAGTCTGAACCAGCGTAATCTTTTCAGTAGCAACCGGCTGAAGTGTTGTTAGTGCTTTTTCGATAGCTTTTAAACGACGGTGATTTGATCCTATATCATAACCTAAAGCTGCCTCATTGGTAGCCATAGGTTCAATATAAAAAACCGGATAGTAAGTATCACGGGGCTTTGCTTTTTCCATTTTTTTTAAGCGTGGATTATATTCAACAATATCAAATTTTTTCAATCCTCCAGCATGGGCAGATTTAATAAGTTGCTCTCTTTGACTTGCTGGCACGATGGGCACCCATTCCAATGCTTGAATGCCTGGGTATTTATTGATGAAGCCTTCTGCAAAACGTTTAAAATTATCACGACTAATCACCTGAGATGACTGAAAGAAACGCTCTAACGCAAATAACGATATCAGATAGCCATCAAGGTAGTCTTGCATATATTCTACTGATCGCTCCATTTCTTTAATGGCTTGACTATTTTGTTGTTCCTGTTCCCAACGTTGAGCAGAGAAGAATAAATAAATGACTGTGATTAAAAGGGCCATTAATGGTGTAGCCACAATAGTTTTTCGTACGACCGTAATAGAGCCGGTAAATAATGCTAACAATACTGGAGCACAAGCCATAACACCGATACTATCGCCTATCCACCAGGTTAACCAGGCCGGTAACCAAGCGTCAGATGGGATTACCCCATTCAGCAATAACACCGTGTTTCCAACAGTTGCAGAAATAATACAACAAATAGGCCCACCAACTACGACAATCGCTGTTATTTGTTTGACTTCTTCTAGCTCCCAGGGTGGCTGGGTGACTTTTTCAATCAACCACTTCGATATAACCGCTTGCAGTGATGCACCTAGCGCTATACCAAGACCATTGGCTAAAGCAATGATATTGGTGTATGCCTCTTGAGAAACCCAAATATTGATTGTCATCGAACCTAGCAATATACCAGGCCAATATCGATAGCCCCATAACAACACTAACCCAAGTGCCACACCAGCAGGTGGCCAGACAGGGGAAGCAAATCCTGGGGGGATAGCTAATAAGAGTGATAATTTACCTATAACCGCATAACTAACAGCCAATACAAATATTTTTAAGAAGTATTCTTTTATTGTTTGTAGATACATTATAAGGTCAATATATTTGACAGTTATTTAATTCGCTTTATAACAACTATTGCTTAAGGTAAATAAACCGTTTTCAACCAATACTCCGATATTGTAGCAATAGCATGATTGAATGCGGCTAAGTCCATAGGCTTGGTTACATAGGAGTTTACTCCTGACTGATAACAGATTTTTATATCTTGAGGGTTCTGAGAAGTGGTAAAAACGATGATAGGTATCTGCTTGAGCGTATTATCTGTTTTTATTGATTGCAAGACTTGGATACCATCAATACCTGGTAAGTTTAAATCCAACAAAATAAAACAAGGTAGGCTGCTATTTTTTGTTTCTTTTTCTGCCTTTGCTTGCTCCAAGTAATCCAGAGCCGTTTCCCCTTTTTGACAATGCTCAACATGCCCCTCAAACCCTACCTTCCTAAAGGCTCGTTGAATAGCCGCAAAGTCATGCATACTATCTTCAATCAAAAGCACTAGTGGTTGCTGTCTAAATGGTATTTTCACAACTGACTGCTCTATAGCTACTTCGCTTTAATAATAATGCGTATTTCCAACAATCACCTGTACTTATCAGCTCAATCGGCTTAGGTTTTAAAAGAAGTATAGCTAGGCTTCACCGTAGTAGGCTTATCCTCTAAAACCATTCGAGATTTAGTCATTCTTTATTATGTATTTTTTTAATAACAGCCTTTTTGGCTGACCACCAGCCTGCTTTCAAATCAACACCTTGATTGCGAATTTACCACAAGGCCAAAGGCAGCAAACAATTATTAGAGGTGCCCATAAGTGACTTTTATGAAATATTTATAGCAATATTATGACACGGCAGTACATCATCCAACACGACGACTTTAGCTATACTTGGTCGAGAGAGGTTTAAATATCAAAAGTGCTAAAAGTAATGATGGATAAATAGAGCGCTTGTCAAAGCAATGGACGTTTTTAACAGCATACAGTATACAAGCTCAAATGTGTTTAACATCTTTAGTAAGAAAAAAGTTCTTATTGTTGATGATTTTGAAAATTTTCGGCTATCGTTAAAAAAGATGTTACAGGAACTTGGCATTAGTTCTATTGACATGGTCCAAAATGCTAAACTTGCCTTAACAGCCTGTGGGCAACAAAGTTACGACATTATTATCTGTGACCTTAACTTAGGTGAAGGCAAGAATGGTCAACAACTTTTAGAAGAGCTACAACAGCTTAATCTATTAAGTCCAACTTGTATTTTCATTATTATTACTGCCGAAACAGCTAAAGATTTTGTCATGAGTGCACTTGAGTGCCAACCAGATGCTTATCTCTCAAAGCCTATTAATCAGGCTTTACTGAGAAAACGCTTAGAAAAACTGGTTAAACAAGGTAATACACTATCTCCCATTAAAAAGCTGATCAATAAAAAACAATTTTCTCAGGCAATTGACAGCTGTCATCAAGCATTAATGAATGAAAGCCGGCTCACTCCTTGGTATCAGAAACAGTTATGTGAGTTATTGATTATAACTAAACAGTATGACGAAGCGGTAGAGCTATGTAATTCTATTTTATCTGAACGCAATGTAGATTGGCCTCACCAAATGCTAGGTAAAATTGCCTTTCAACAAGGAGATAAACATCAAGCAATAAAACACTACGAACAATTATTAAAAGTTAACCCAAATTCAATGGCAGGATATGATGAAATGGCCCAAGTATTTCTTGCCCATGGTAGTACTGAAGAAGCACAAAAATTATTGCAACAGGCTGTTGACATCTCTCCTCATGCTATTTTACGTCAGCAGAAGCTTGGCCAGGTTAGCCGTGAAGCTGGTAGTCTAAACGTAGCGACCAAAGCATTTAAACGTACGTTAGAGCTTGGTGAAAATTCTTGTTATGATGATCCTGACAACTATATTGAGCTAGCTATTTGTCTCATTGATCAGTCTCAAGAAGATAAAGGCATAAATTCAGAAAAGGCTATTCAGGAATCTGATCAGCTGCTCAAACAAGTAGGCAAACGTTTCAGTATTGATTTAAATACATCAACTAAAATTGACCTAGTGAAAGCAAAAGCAGCTTTTCATAAAAATGATTTAGCAACAATGAACGAGTTATTCGAAAAAGTGCAGAATAACTACGAGACCCAACCGAATGAGCTATTACCTAATACTAAGTTTGAAATAGCGAAAACATTATTTTTATGCAGTCACAAAGATACAGCTGAAACCATTTTTTATCAGTTAGTAGAAGATTATGCAGATGATAAAGCCTTTGTAAATAAAGTCATTGCTTTTCTTGATGAACCTGTTAGCCAAAAAGTCAGACAAGAAGCCGCTATTGCTAATAAGGAAGGGATTATTCTTTATGAGCAAAAAGATTACTTACAAGCTGTAGAGAAATTTGAGCAAGCATTAGAGCTTTCACCAAGGCATCCGGGTCTCAACCTTAATTTGATCCAAACTTGCTTATACCTATTACAAGACGAATTCTCTCCAAAATGGCTGACGTTATGCGACCAATCACTAATCAATGTTAAACACCTGAGAGAAAACCACCCCCAATTCAACCGATATCAAAAACTACTTAAGCCTGTAAAGCAGTGGCATGAAAAAGCAAAAAAATATACAGCCTAAAACTAGCATAGATATGTCAATGGTATTAGCCACTTGTGCCCATGATATTAAAAACTCTCTATCCATGCTTATTCAATCACTAGATGAGTTAAGCGTTCACATACCAGAAGATAATAAAGAAGCTATTGATAATTATGCCCTCCTTTACTATGAGTCATCTAGAATAAATAATGACTTAACTCAGTTATTAAGCTTTTATCGTTTGCAGGATCAGCAATTAATTGTAAATAAACAACAACTATTTTTAATCGATCTTATTGAAGAACAAATAGCAAGAAACCAATATTTATTTCACTATAAAGGTGTTCAAGTAGGTATTCAGTGTGATGATAACCTTTCCTGGTATTTTGATGAGTATTTGATAGGGTGTTTGATAAATAATGTGTTAGTTAATGCCGCTCGATATACCAAAGACAAGGTGTTAGTACTTGCTCAACAACAAAATAATCAGCTAATACTTCAAGTCCATGATAATGGCAATGGTTTTCCCAATGAAATGATAGCTTGTCAAAAGGCACCAGCAACACTTGCAGCCCCCCATACTGGCAGCACCTACCTAGGGTTATATTTTGCTCAGGAGATTGCTCAAATTCACCAACAAGCAGAACAACAAGGATCAATTAAACTCAGTAATGATAGCTTAATTAATGGTACAGGTGGTTGTTTCACCTTATATTTACCTTAACAACCTAACGTAGCCCCTCCATCTATTCGCAAATCATGCATAGTAATTTGACTAGCCTGGTCAGATAATAAAAACAATACAGCATCTGCAATCATTTCAGGCGTTGCAATTTTCTGTAAAGGAATACCTAACCGATAATGTTCTAAAGAACCAGCAATTACATGGTCGACCCCACTGTCAGCCGTCCATAAAGCTCGCTGCATTGCCGTATCAGTAGAACCTGGCGAAACGACATTGCAGCGAACATTAAATGCCGCTAATTCTAAAGCTAAGCATTTAGCATACATGGTCACAGCTGCTTTTGATGCGGCATAAGCCCCCATCTGCATTCTTGGTACTGATGCAGCATTAGAGCTAACCAACACAATTGATCCAGACCGTCTCTCCTTCATATAACAACCAACAGTACGGGATATATTAAAAGCACCTGTTGTATTCACCGAAAAAGTCGCCTGCCAATCATCATCTGATAATGAAAGTAAACTCCCCATTCGTAAAATACCTGCTACATTCACCAAATATTCAATAGGACCAAGCTTTTTTTCAATTTGCTCTACAGATCGACTTACCTGCTCACTGTTGCTGATATCAACGGCAAAAGGTAAAACTGGCCTGCAATTATTGTTGAAGCTATCTGCATACTGCTTGACGGCAGTTTCATTGATATCTAATGCAGCTACTGTCGCGCCATATTGACACAGTTTACGGACTACAGCCGCACCAATACCTTGTGCCGCTCCAGTGACGAGAACAATTTTATCTTTAAAATCCATAGCTAATTGAAAACATGTAAAAATTACTTAAAAATAATAAGGTCATCCTTGACCTGGGTCACTAAGGTGATTATTTAAAAAGATGCTGTAAACCCTGCATAGAAAGTACGTCCTCTTTCTACAAAATCAAAGTTATCATCTTTTTTATCCAGTCGAGTATCAGCTAAATTAGTAATACCAGAACGTAAACTGACCTGCTCAGTTAATTGGTAAGTAACGCCCATATCTACCAGGCTATATCCTGGCAAATCTTCATTACCTCTAGTTTTTTGATCACCTATATAACGGGCTTGGGTAAATGCACCTAATTTGTTGTCTACTTCCCAATCCAACCGAACATTGACATTTTCCCGAGGGGTGGTTGCTAAACGATTATCAGTGTCACGATCCCTTGCATCAGTATAGGAATAATTAGCCGTTAAAAATACAGCATCAGTTAAATCAATACTGCCAGTTAGTTCAATGCCATCAATTCTGGCTTTATTAATATTTTCGTAAGTAATAAAATCTCTTTTTTTATTATTCTCATCCTTTTCACTTTGCCTGGCAATCATGTCCTTTATATCAGTACGGAAAATCGTCGCACCCAGATCCCAACTGTTGCCTTGATAGGTAAACCCAAGCTCATAGCTTGTCGACTTTTCAGGCTGTAGATCGGGGTTTCCAATAAGAGTACACCTACCACGACAACTTGGAATGTTATATTCCTTGGTAAGCTGGGTTAAAGTAGGCGCTTTAAATGCGGTTCCTACCCCCCCTTTAATGGTTAATGCATCTGTTGGAGTATAAACCAGATAACCACGGGGGCTAAATTCCCGGCCAAAAAATTCATGATCATCCAGCCTGCCCCCACCAGTCAATGCCCAATCTTGGCTTAATTTCCATTCATCCTGAATATACAGCGCTTTTTGCGACACGTCGGCGCTACCGGTTGTTTTTAAGTTAACATCATTATCCAGTTCTGACTGTCTGTATTCAGCCCCGGTGGTGATCGCATGATCACCAAACTGGGTAGTAATAAAACCATCCACTACTTGGTTAGTTTGAGTAGCCACACCATTAGGGACCGTCGTACTTCGTTCTTTAAACTCCGTTCCTTCTTGGTAATAACGTATTTGGCTATTGCCCCAATCCCAATCCCCTTTATGAGTTAATGAATAAGTATCACGTCGTGTTTCGTGGTCGGTAATTCCATTGCTACCTTTAAAAGCAAAATTTGCCTTGCGATCATCATGGCCATAGCCATATTCAAAATCAATCATCTGATTATCAGCCAACTTCCAGGTTAAGCCTAGGTTAGCATTGATACTATTATGGTCTTCTAACCCTGTCTCATCACGCTCATTAATTGTGGTTGTGGTATAATCTTCTTGAAAAGGAGTCCAGGCATCTCGATTGTATTTGTTACCATGAAATGATAGAAATAACTTGTCTTCAATCAATGCTCCACTGGTACTGATACTAGTACGGGTTTCATTACCATCATCACTACCACTGCCTTCAGGTGTTGCATAATCAACACTGACCTGACCACCCCACTGATTATCTGCCTGCTTGGTAATAATATTTACCACCCCACCTAATGCCTCAGAGCCATACAAGGATGACATTGGTCCACGAACAACTTCAATGCGCTCTATCTGATTCAAAGGAATGGTTGATAGATCAAAGTCATTACCACGAATTAACGTATTCACCGAGTTAACCCGTCGGCCATTCACCAAAATCAATGTGTATGCACTACCTAGCCCTCGAATACCAATGCCTTGTCGGCCATTACCATTCTTTACTTGAAATACCCCCACTGAATGCCGAATGGCATCACTGATATCTGACACTGGCATTTCTTTTAATTGTTCACTGGTAATTACTGATATGGATGCTGGTGCGGTAGAAATATCATGCTCAGTTTTTGTAGCAGTCACTACCACAGAATCAAGGGTAGTATAATTATCTTGCTTTTTCTCATTAGCGGTTAACACAGCAGGCACAGTTGCTATTATAGCTAAGCTGAGTGGCGATAAAACATGTTTTGAAATACTACTACTGGTTTTCAAAATACTCTCCAAGTATGTACTGTTGTAGACATAAAATACTAAAATGGCTTTAGTAACATCTTCCAGGCTTTATCACTGGCTATTCATTAATTGACTAGTTTATTTTTTTAGATTTTGGGCTAGGCTACTGATTTAGCGACCACTATTGGCTTGGCATCTTCTGGAGACTGTAAAATATCAGCCTCTATATCATATAATTGTTTTACTAGCTGCCTGGTAATAATATCCTCAGGCTTGCCTGATGCTATAATATTTCCATTTCTCATGGCAATTAAATAGTCTGCATATTTAGCTGCAGCAACTAAATCATGTAAAATTAATACAAAAGTTTTTCCTTTATTCGCTAACTGTCGTACTAATTGTAATACCTCTAGCTGATGACCAGGATCAAGCATACTCGTAGGTTCATCCAGTAATATTAATGGGGTTTCTTGAGCTAATACCATAGCAAGCCAGCAGCGCTGTCGTTGCCCCCCCGATAACTGAGATAGTCTCCGATCTGTTAACTCTGTTACGCCTGTTACATCCAACACCTGATTTATTACTTGTTCATCTTTTGCCGACCACTGACGAAATAATCCTTGATGAGGATGCCGACCAAACTGCACCAATCCCCTTACTGTAATATCATCTGGTGCCTGAGGCACTTGAGGTAACAAAGCAATTTGTTTTGCTGCCTGACTGGTTGTTAGTTGCCAAATATCCTGTTGATTGACGACAACCGTTCCAGTATCTGGTTTATGCAAACGTGCAATACTTCGAAATAAAGTGGATTTGCCACAACCATTAGGTCCAACAATAACGGCAACCTCTCCCGTTTTGACCGTAAGATTGACATTACTGACGACTAACAGTTGGTCATAACTGGCTGTTAATTGGTTTACCACTAAACTCACAAATTACCTCAAGTAGTTAAGTATTTTTTTCGCTAAGTAATACCCATAGCAAAAAGGGCCCACCTAAAATACTGGTTAATACACCTACAGGAATTTCCAGTGGTGCAACTAATAATCGTCCTAATGTATCCGCCACTACAACTAAAATACCACCTAATAACCCAGTATTAATGATGGCTAATTGAGTACCACCTATAATTTTATTAATAACGACTGGCGCCGCAATTGCCACAAAACCAATAGGCCCACCAATACCCACAGCTAAACCAGCCAATATAATAGCCAAACAAATTGCCATAAACTGGACACGTCTAATATGAGTACCGAGCGTGCAAGCAATATCTTCCCCTAACTGAAAAACCCGCAACTGTCTTGAAATCAACAACACAAATGGCATCAATATGGCTAAAATAAGCACAACCGGTTCAGCCACTTCATAGCCTCGTCCATTTAAATTACCCACTGACCAACTATAGGTTGCACTGGCATGTAAAGAATTAATATGAGCAAGCATTAACTCGCTAAGTGATCGCACTAAATAGGTCAGCGCTAACCCAACCAATATCACCCGATAGCCATGAGTACCGAGTCTTTTTGCAATAAACAATAGTAAAATACCTGAAACCAATGCTCCTACTGGAGCAACCCACCAAGGCCCCATTAACCCAACATTACTACTGATTAAGACAATTAACATTAATAATGCAGCCCCTTCATTAATTCCCAATACATCAGGTGTTGCTAAACGATTACGGACTACATGCTGAATAAGGCTACCAGCAATAGCTAATGCAAAACCGGCTACTATACCTGCTATTATTCTTGGTAATCGGAATTCATTGACCAACAATTGCTGGCTTTGAGATGCTTGACCTAATAAAACATCAATAACCGTTTCAATACTTAAAATAGTAGCGCCTAATGCTAATGCCCCTAATACAGTTAAAGCGAGTAAAACGGTTAACACAACGCTGAGTAAAACAATTTTCTGATCAAATAATAACGAATAGTTTCCATTATTTAGTCTGACCACTAAGGCATGATCTGTATTATATTTAATTGATACCAGTTTAATCATGAATAAGCCACTGATTAGTTGCCTGCTTTACTTAAAAGCAGTTGATTAAAGTGGTTACTATGGGTTAATCCAATTAGTAATGGCGCTCCCACTATCGCTAAGATCACTCCTACTGGGGCTTCAAAAGGTTGGACAATCAAACGTGCACTAATATCAGCAACTAATACAATTAATGCCCCCAATAAAGCTGACAAAATCAGCTGATGAAATAAAACAGGACCTGTCATTGCCCTTGCTAAAAAAGGAGCAATCAAACCTAAAAAGCTAACTGGGCCAGCAAGTGCTACTGAACCACCCGCTAATAAAGTCACTGTGATAGTGACAATAAAACGGATTAGCCCCGGTTTATGCCCTAATGATTTAGCAACATCATCCCCTAACATTAAACAGGCAAGTGGCCGAGATAATACCAGTGATAAGACTATCCCAATAACTAAAAATGGCAAAATCTGACTTATAATTGTTAAGTTAATACCTGCTAACGAACCTAAAACCCAGTAACGGTATTGATCATAAGTGGCCTGATTATTAATTAATAGAAATGAAGTAACCCCCTGAAACGTAGCACTAATCGCAATGCCTGCTAATATTAATTTTATCGGGGTAACTACAGCTCCCTGATTAGCAACCCAAAGAATGACCCCATTTCCTATCAGTGCACCCATAAATGCCCAAGCCAAATAAGCCTGACCAGTCTCGGCAGCTGCAAAACTAATTCCAACAACGACCCCTAGTGCAGCACCAGCATTAACCCCTAACAGCCCAGGTTCTGCTATTGGATTACGTGTGACTGACTGCATTAAAGCACCCGCAATGCCTAAGCAACCACCCACAATAATCGCAGCAACAGATCGAGGCATACGTAAGGTTTCTATCACAACCGTTAGTTTATTATTTGCAATTGCTTCCGGCTTCCCAAGTAAATAATTTAGGCTTTCTCCAACAGAGATATACCCAGCTCCAGTCATCAGTGAGATAAATAAAAATACAGCCAATACAGCTAACAATGAATAACAAATGAGACAGATATTAGGCTCATTGTGTCTTTTTAATAATTTTACTGCAAACAACTCTATGAACCCTCAAATGCTGTTGCCAAATCATTCAGCACTGCCATAGCGGCTAATGGCCCACCGACACTGGTCCACAGTGAACCATCAACATTAACGACATGATTATTTTGTACCGCTTTTAACTGCTGAAAAACTTGTGTTGCTTTGATATGCTCTAATGCTTGTGTTGCTTTACTTTTTTCAACAAGCGTACCGACAAATAACCAATCCCCATCTATTTTTTCCAATGCTTCTAAGCTTAGTGGCGGCGAGTGTCCTGCTCCAGGCTGATTTTGAGTCTCAGGTCGTTTTAATTGTATATCGTTAAGCACCGAACTAATAAATGAATCACCTAGCATATAGCTGGGACCTTTAGGGTTCCAGCGTACCACACTGATTTTGGCATTAGCATTTTCACCCAAAGCTGATTTTAACTGACTAACACGCTTGTTATACGTTTCCCAGTAAATTTCTGCTGCCTGTTCTTGACCTAGCAAGCTTGCAGTGCGTTGAAAAGCTTGTTTCCAGTTTTCTCCAATGGAATGGGTGACTAATGTGGGTGCTATTTTTTTCACTTGTTTTAATGCTACAGGGTCAATAAAGCCTCCTGCTAAAATCAAGTCTGGTTTTAGTTCAATTAATTTATCTATACTGGGCAAACCTAGTCGACCAACAATGGTAACATCTGTAGTATGATCAGCTAAATAACTAGGTGTTGTAATTTGCCCTCTCCCTGCCGTAGCGCCGACTGGCTGCATACCCAGTGCAATTAAGCTATCTAAATCAACTTCGCTGAGTGCAATGACTCGCTTTGGCTGACGGGGAATAATGACTTCTGCTCCAGTCATATCCCTCACCTGACGAGTATCATTATAAGTCTCTTGTTGTTTACTTGAAGTACTTTGATTTAATACACCCTGTGATTGTTGTTTCTGTTGCAGTTGCTGTGTTTCATTAGATACATCAGCGGGTTGGCATCCTACCAGGATTACTATGGTTACCAACCAAATATACTGAACTAATTTATTACTCATATCCATTACTCTGCTATTAATAGCGCGCTCCATCCAGCTATAGTAGGGTTTTCAGCTAATTCAATCAAGCTAGTGTGTTTACCAACAGTTTTAAATTGATCTAGCAATGATAACACTCGAATAGAATCTAACCCACACTCAATTAGATTGTCATCGTCTTCTAATTCATCACTTGTAACTCCCAACCACCCTGCTATTAATTGTTTTAATTGCTGCTTATTACTAGGTAAATCAGTTTCAGTTATTGTCGTCAACTCCGTAGCATCAGCCAACAGTTGTTGTGTTGTTATTGTTCTAGCACAGCGTTGAGCAGCATAATTAATTGCCATAAGATGGTCTTGTTGAGTGAAATCAGCTACGGCATCGCTGATAAAAAAAGCTTTAATATCATTCATAAAGGCGTCAGCAGCCGTTAACAAACAGCCAATATGTGCATATATCCCACAGATAATTAGTTGGTCTCGTTGCTGTGCTTGCATGATTTGCAATAGTTCAGTGCGTTGAAAAGCACTATAACGCCATTTGGTAATCACTTGATCATCCTGTTCTGGCTTTAGCTTATCTATAATACCGGTTTGGGATATATCAGCCGTTAGCCCCTTACCCCAAAAATCCTGTAACAATGCTCGCTGCTCAGGAGTTTGATCACCTGGTTGAGCAGAATAAATAACCGGTACGCCTAACGGCTTTAGTTGACTTTTGATTCTTTGTATATTCGCCAATACAGTTGGAATCGGTTCCGCGTTGGTATCATAATAATTGAGAAAGTATTGCTGCATATCATGAATCAATAATACTGCTCTTGAGGGATCAAGCTGCCAATTCACACGATTTTCTAGCATGAGCTCAACTGAAGGTAATTGATATGCTACAATTTTAGGAATAGTCATAACTTCACGTTTTCCACTGATTAAATATTTTTTATCGTATTTGTTAAACAACGTAATGCTTTTTTATTAACTTTACCCACAGCCGTTTTAGGGAAACTATCAACAAACTCAATTCGGTCAGGAATTTTATAACTCGCTAATCCTCGCTCCCGTAAAAAACGCTTTAATACCATGACTTTTGTTGGTTGGTCAGCATGGCAAATAACAAACGCACAACTGGCTTCACCTAATATGTCATCGGGCATAGCAACTAAAGCCACATCATGAACCGCAGGATGAGCCAACAGCTGATTTTCGACTTCTTCTGCCGCAATTTTCTCACCACCACGATTAATTTGATCTTTAATGCGCCCCACAACCATTAAATACCCTGACTCTGTTAGCTTAACTTCATCACCAGTACAATAAAAACCATCAGTAGTAAATGCCTTAGTATTATGTTGCGGTGCTTTATAATAACCACAAATTGTGTAAGGTCCACGGGTTTGTAGCTGACCTACCTCGCCAGGAAGAACAGGGTTACCTTCTTCATCTACCACGCGAATTTCATCTGCTGGCGACATCGGTTTACCTTGAGTATGGTTACAAATTTCTTCGTTATCAGTTAACCGAGTGTAATTCACCAACCCTTCTGCCATACCAAACACTTGTTGTAGTTGACACCCTAAAACAGGCTTAACCTGCTTGGCTGCTTCAGCGCTGAATTTAGCCCCTCCAACTTGCAATATTTGTAAACTGGATAAGTCATATGTGGTTTTTTTAGCTGCTTCTAACCATAATAATGTCGTAGGTGGAACTAATGCAGCAATCGTGATTTGCTCTTGCTCAATAAGGGAAAAAGCTGCTTCAGGCGTTGTATCTTGCATTAATACTACTTTACCACCGGCATAAAACACGCCTAAGGTTCCTGGTGAGCTTAATGGAAAATTATGTGCAACAGGCAAGCTACATAAATAAATACTATGTGAATTGACTCCACAAATTTCTGCGCTTACTTTTACACTATATAAGTAATCATCATGAGTACGTGGAATTAATTTTGGTAGCCCTGTTGTGCCACCAGAGACTTGTAATAATGCCGTATGACTAGCATTTGGATTAGTCAACGTTGCTAAGATATCATTTGCTTCTGCTTCCAGGTAAAGATCGCTTAGCGCCGTAAACTCTTGTGGTTCTCCAACCACTATAACTTGTTTAAGAGAAGAAACCTCTGCTTTAATTTCTCTGGCTAACTGGCAATAGTCAAATCCAAAATACTTATCAGCGATAATATAAGCTTTTGCCTGAGTAAACTGACAAAAATAGCGGATCTCAATACGACGATGAGCGGGTAACGCCATCACTGGAATTGCACCCAATCGAAATAGTGCAAAACAGACGGCAAAAAACTCATTAATATTAGGCAATTGAACTACCACCACATCTCGGTCTTGAATCCCTAATTGATGAAAACCTCTTACTAATTGATCTACTTTTTGATCAAATAACTGATAGGTCCAACGCTCCTTGCCTGCAACCAAAGCCTCATGATGAGGCAGTTGCCGTGCTTGGTTTTTTAGCATTTCACCAAAGGTTATTCCCTGCCAATAACCCGCTTGACGATAATAGTCTGCTTGCGCTTGAGGCCATTTAGGACAATCCCTTTCATCAAACTTAGTTAGCCATGTTTGCTCTACCACCGTCATTGACTTGCCTCGCATGGCTCCTGTTTGACTTCTTCTTTATTCACTTCTGAAAGCGGCGCAATGCCAATAGCATTTAACATGGTACGAAACTTTGCTCCCGTTTCATTCCATTCACTTTCCGGACAAGACCCTTCAACTACACCAGCACCAGCAAATAATGTCATTTCATTATCAGCCACTTCTGCACAACGAATCGTTACAATCCATTCACCATCACCATGGCTATCACACCAGCCTAACATTCCAGTAAAAAAGCCCCGATCAAATGGCTCAATATCCTTTATTGCCTTTTTAGCCATTAATGGTGGGTAACCACATACAGCCGGTGTCGGATGTAAGGCATGGGCCAGAGTTAACGAAGAAGTAGTAGGATCAAGCAGTTCTCCTTGAATAAAAGTAGAAAGATGCCACATGGTTGCTGTACTGATAACAGACGGTTTAGCCGGTACATCCAGGATTTTGCAATAGGGCCGTAACGCAGTAGCAACTGCATCAACCACCACAGCATGCTCATGAAGATCTTTTTCTGATTGCAATAAACGGGCTGCTCGCTGTTGATCTTCTTTTAGATTACTACTACGGGGAATCGAGCCTGCTAAAGGATTAGATTGCACCACTGTACCTGAACGAGACACTAATAACTCAGGGCTAGCACCTAACAACATACGCCCATTAAAAAGTTGTTGATCATTAGCTGTAGGCAAATTAACCGCAAAGGTATAACCAGTCGTATTATCAGCGGCAAGTTGAGCCAACAACTGTTGTACATCAATAGCAACAGGTGTAGTAACCTGCAGCGAACGAGATAATACAACTTTACTCAATTCAGAATTCTGAAATTGCTTTAATGCCTGAGCGACCCCCGCTTTATACTCTGCTGCCGCTGGTATTTGGGTAATTGTTACCGCTTGATTAACATGGTTATGAGTAGGTTTATTGGGTACAGCATATTTAACATGCCGAGTTCTTTCCAAGTATTCTGGTATCACCAGTTGTGCATTTCGCTGAGTGTCAAAGGGTATTGCACCCACTACTACAGGGTTAAAGTAACCTTTTTCTCGAGCTTTCGCCTGCATTGCCTGAATAGCTTCAGGTAAACCACTATCAGCCTTTGTAGAAGCTGACATTTGTTGCACACCACGAGCTAGTAACGCATGTTTAGGTGACCCAAAGAAAAAGGAAAAGTCATTTGGGTCATAGTGGCTGATTAGTTCAGAGCCTGTAGGAATCAACTCTGAGCAGTTGACTTTCATGGGAACCTCTTCTCATTATTGTGACAATTTACTAACTGGCCCACCAATAAAAACAGAGTGTGAGATGAAACAGGCAAGATATTATTGCAAATGATAACAATTATCAATAAGATTTTAAATTAACTTGTACCGACTTTAGTTGCAGATGCTTGGTTTTAGTTAACTTTGTTTACTGAATGAAGGATTGATGACAAACGCAAACCACTAAGCCCTACAATTAATTGATAAACAATCTATTGCCAAACATGCATTAAGATTAATAACCCAACTAAAAAAGAGAATATGACTGTAAAACCATAATCGAGCCACTATCTAAGCGAAGCTTTTTAGCAAAGAGAGATGTGTTATTTAAATATATTCTTTGCCAATGAATGTTGCACCAGTCAATTATTAGAGGTGCCCTACAGATTATATTCAAACCCATGACGACTGGTTATCTGTTCAATGGTACCATCTTGCAACATTTTTTTTAGCACTTGATCAAATCGTTTAATAATATCAGGGGGAATTTGCGCTGGCTTAGAAAACCATAAATAAGAAGCTTTCGGCTTAGAGACTGGTATTGGCAAGTCAATGATTGTATCGATATTCTGTTCTTTCAAGGCTATTTTCATAGGGGAATTAACATCAATGACCGCATCAAGCCTGTGTGTGTATAGCATTGTCAGTAACTGATGTCGCTTATTTGCTTCACTTAGGTAAATATTGCCCTGTACCACAGCCTGATCAAATTCAGTACTAAAATGATTGCCGCTTAACCTACCAATCCTTTTTCCATACAGGTCTTTTATTGTTGTAAAACGGAAGCTGGTGTTATTTAAAATAAAAATACTAAAATAGCTGTAGTGTAAAGGCACTTCTGTATAAATTCCAAAGGATAGCCTTTCTGTATTTTTATAGCCCCCAATAGACCCATGCAAATTACCATTTTTAATCAGTAGCAAAACCCGTTTCCAAGGCATAGTCAGGATTTTAATATGAATATTTATTCGTTTTGCAGCCTCTTTGACAACATCAGGGTTAGCCCCTTTTACTATACCTTTCTCTACCCAGCGATAGGGTTTCAGTTTACTATTGGATATGCCTAGAGTCAGCTCTTGGGCAACGGCCTGAGCTAAGTTAGCTAAACAGGTACAAAGCGTAATAGCCACAAAAAAACTCAATCGTTGTTTTAGCTCCATTACTGACTTACCTTCATGATGCCATCAGCTTTAGCATAGAACGAACAACTCATAATAGGCAATCGCAAAGTCAGTCAGATTTTTATACAAACCATGGCTTTGCTACTCAGCAAAGCAGTTAAAATCACCTTTTAAGCAGCTGGTATATAAATTGCCTAACCAATATGGCGAATGCAGTTATTTGAGGGTACCTCTAATAATTGTTTGCAGTCTCTGGCCTTCTGGTAAATTCGCAATCAAGGCGTTACTTTGAAGGCATGCAGGTGGCTTATTGAAAAGTAGCATTACCAAGAATAGGTTTACTAGAAAGCCCGTCAGGTTGCACTGAGACCATAAACAATTATTCGTAGCGCTCTATTAAGTAGTTATTTTTGCAAATAATAAGTGATTCATGTGTAACACCAAGTAACAACTTGACGCATGAGCCTACAGTGATTTTTTTATGAATAATACCCCTGATATTTGGATATATTTTTATCCAGTCCCTTATTCATAAAATCAGGTAGCCTATGGATGATAATATGCAAAAACTAACTATTTTATTATTAAAGACACTAGTCATTATATTAATGATGCCCGTTAAAACCTTGGCTAAAATTGATGAGCTAACATTTTCCCTTGCTAACCAGTCGGTTAAAACCGTTAGTCTCGATGAACTTAAAGACAAATTGAAAGTCCATGAAATAAAATTTGAAGACCCTCATTATGGAAAAACAAAGCGGTTTTTAGCATTTGAAATACATGATGTACTGCAACTGGGCTTTGGTGACAAGTGGCACAGCCGTGATTATTCCGATGCTGCTTTTACTGCCTCAGATGGTTACAGTGCTATTAGTAAAGTATCCATGCTTAATGAGCAAGGAGGTTACTTGACCTTTTTTGATGTCGATGCCAATGGCTGGGAACCTGTGGGCCATGCAAAAGTATCACCTGGGCCATTCTACTTAGTATGGACAGGCAAACAACAGACGACAGAGTACGCATACCCCTGGACCTGGCAGCTAGCCTCAATCAAGCTTATCCAGTTTAAAAGTCAATACCCTGCTGTGTACCCTACAGGTATAAGCAATAACTCCACTATTTATCAAGGGTATCAGATTTTTAAAGGCAGGTGTTTGCATTGTCATTCCATTAATCAACAAGGTGGAAAGATTGGTCCTGACCTGAACGCCCCACAAAGTATAGTGAAATACCGTTCAAAAGCGATGATAAAAGCTTTTATTCAACAACCATCAAAGTTTCGTTATTCAAATATGCCAGACCATTTAGACCTTTCAGAACAGCAGTTAAATGCACTTATTGATTATTTTCAGCATAAAAGCCAACTAAACTAAAACGACAGCTGCAGCTTACTAAACGCTAACATTACATGGTATTTTGCTATTAGCTTAAAATATAGTCAAATACCATTTTTTTATTGCTTATAGTTTTTTGCTAGAGAATCCTTTCGCTAGCAGAGGGACTCAATTTTTGTACAAAAGCCTGAAACTACTGACAAATATCATCATTATCAAACCGGCATTTTTTTCTCAATGCAGTTGCTATTGGTTTACCTAATTTTTTCCACTCTTTTTTATTCACTATAATGCCTGGTCGTTCAATACGTTCTACAGGCAAAGTTTCGGGTGCTGCGCCATTTAAAATCGCAATGGCTTTGTCAGCGGCAAGCTCCCCTAAATGGGTTAAGTTAGGAGCAACTGAGGCCAAGGCACCTAGCTGTATACCACTGGCAGATGCAGTAAATACAGGCATTTTATACTTACCCGCCAATCTTTTAATGGTATCTGTTTTACTGACAAGAAATGAGCTTTGCGGAATCAATACCGCGTCTGTTTGCCACTCACCCTTGACTAATTTCTTTAAAAACCCTTGCCACCGACTCTCATTATCTGAAACACGCACAATTTCCAGCTTAATATTTAAGCGTCGAGCAATCGGTTTTAACTGTTTAATATACAAAGCAGCATTACGCTCTTTTGGGTTGTATGGTACCAGCAACGATTTAAATGGCAGCAATTGTTGTAACAAATGTACTTGGTATGCAACGGCCACCCCATCACTAACACCCGTTAGCCCCTTGGGAGGCTCTGCAAAATTCTCAACAATATCTGACCCGATGGGGTCTGACACCATATTGAATAACAAGGGGACCTTGTCATGAGCGTAATGCCTTACCGTACGTGTGGCTGAGGTACCAAATACATAAACAAGATCATATTGATCAAACTGAGAAACCTGCTCACGTAAGGCTTTAGTCAGCTGTTTACGATCTTGATTAACATCAATCTGGGTAAATTGAACACCGCCAATAGTGCTTTCCAATTTAGCTTTAAAAGCTTGATCCGCCTGGGTTTCACCACGCCATAACAGCATCAGTATTTTTTTTGCTTGCTGGTCTGCTTGCTTGTTTTCACTAGCAGCGCTGACACTACTCATCAATAGTGCCATTAGCAATGTCAACCCAGCTAACCAACATTGCCCAAACACTGAGCTGCCACTTTTTCTACTCATTATCATACCATCCCGCACATCTATGACGAGCTTTTGGACATTAGTAACGTACTAGGAGCACAATCATCACCCCCAGCTACAAATAAAATGTCAGCAAACTCTGAGAATTATAAAATCAGATCAATCTTTGAAATATGGGCGGCAATGTACCTTTTGAAACGCTTTACTGAAATAAGCATATGCCGAACTATAATAGCCACCTATAGTGTAATACCAGTCATGGCGATCAAGTAGCTAAAAGGTTCTTGGTTAATGACAAGGCCCTATATCACAGGGCAAACTGTCACAGGGTAGCTCTGGTTTACAGTCAAAAAAATCGAATAAATCGCAGCTATCACACCCTTTATTATCTTCTTTATCTTTACGCCTTCTACGTCGACGCCGGTTATTGGGTTCTGCACACTCTGTTGTTAGCCCTTTTATTATTAGCTGTTCATACGCATAACGACAGTCTTCAAAACGTTGTGACAGCTTTCTGCACCCTACTACCACACCATATTGCTCTAACAAATAAATAGCCTCTGCCGAACAACTGCGACTTTTGTGATGATAGGTTGCATAGGCACAACAGAATCCTTTATATGGAGAAACCCAACGTTGATATCCACGAATTAACCAAATTATTAACCACTTCATTGCTACCCTTCCGTCACTTAGCACAAAAACAGCAAATACAGTCAGTCAAACTATAGCCGTTCATCACCTCATATGAATTACTTTCTAACCCATAATTAATAACTACTATATTACCAGTCAATTTTCATTACCCCGCAGATAGTGTCTACACTGGTTGATACCCTTCATAAATACAAAGTGCTAGCAGAAGGGTTGACAATAAGGGTGCCCATAATAACTAAAATAGAAATAAGGAGATTTCAATGCAGTTCAGATCATTAGTAATAAGTGGTTCTTTCGCTGTCATTTTAAGCATTTCAAGTGCGTCCGCTACAGATTTTCAAAAAGCTGAAGGTGACAGTCCCTGTCCTTCGGGTTACTCCCTGGTTAATCCAAATGAAGTTAAAGCTAACTATACCGACATTTGTAGTATGTTAGATAGCTGGGATATTGTCCGGCTTGCGAATGGCGCCTCTCTGGATGGACCAGGTTATGGTTGTAAAATGCGCGCAAATGACTCACGTAAACTTGGCCACAGCTTATGCAAACAACCCACCCAGTTTACTGCTCGTGCGCGAGACTATTATTGTGAAGCAGGTGAAACCATGGTCAGCTCCTTGGTTGCTAATGCTCATTCAGAAGCAGCCTGCGATGCGTTAGGCGACTGGTATATTGCCCGGTTATTAGATGGGGGGGCGATGGATGGGCCTGGTTACGGCTGCAACTTAAAACCCAGAGAAGAACAATTACTTGGCCATACGCTTTGCGCTACCTATAGCCATATGAAAGTATCTGGCGATGTTGGCTGCCCTTCTGGTACCCGTTTAGCCACACCAGCAGAAGCCAAGCAAGACTTGATTAAAGCTTGTCTATCTTTGGAGTTTTGGGACGTAGCACGATTAGCCGGTGGCGGCTCTATGGATGGATTAGGTTACGGCTGCCAGATACGAGCTAACGACAGCCGTGCATTAGGCCATTCTCTCTGTGTAGCTGAATAAATACTAACAATACCCCGCTCATGTTATACTTCACTAGTGGGGTATTTTATTTACTTTTCCATACCTTAATCAGCATCCAAACACCCACTACCACCGAAATGGCCAACCAGATTATTCCCCAAAAGATGGTGGCCCCTCCAAATTCTTCGGCTAACATAGCAGCATCTGAGCGCAAGTGACTTCGCACAATTGTGTCACTAATGATGTCTAATGGCACATACATCATACAACTGATGCCGATTAGTCTTAACACTAAATCATTTAACCAGTGACTGCCTTTAATGGCCAATAAGGCTAAAACTGCCCCCACAACTAAACAAAAAATAAGTGCAAACTGGTTGGGCGAAAACAACAAAATAACCACTAACATCAACAACGCCAACGCACCCGTGGCATATCGATCTAAGCGAGTACGGTCAGCAAACCAAAACAGCACTACCCCCCACAGTAATGAGCCTAAGTACCCTGCCGTTAAAGTCCAAAATCGACTGCCTCCAGCTGACATCACCGCCCCCCCCTGACGGGGGTCTAATTCAAAGCTCACTACTTTTCCTCCCGTAGCAACTGTCATCAGAGCATGGGATAACTCATGGAAAAATACAGTCAGCATTTTCAGCGGATACAACCAACTGGAGTGCCAACCAACAATAATGGCTAATATAACTGCAAAGGTAATCAGCCGGGTGGCCTGCTTTGATTTTGCTGTTGCTTGCTGAGTGTCTAATTTTACTTCGTTCATAATTTGACTTTGCTAAGGCCTTCTGTTGAACATCTCTAGTCATTGTATATTTTTTTACATTCTACCATAGCCAAACTAATGCCTTTGCATTACCTTTTAAGTGAGTAAAAAATACTATAATAATAATGCCAAAGGAGTGAGCATGAACAACTTAAGTAGACTATTCACTATCTGCTGGCTATTGTTAGCTGGCTTTAGCCTATCATCCACTCATTATCTTTACGCAGCCAATGTACCGCCAGGTACTCAGCTAGCAAAACAGCAGGTGTTTATTCGAGGCATTGGTGCTGAGCCCAGTTCCCTTGATCCACAACTGGTTGAGGGTAGTCCCGGCGGATTTGTGGTTAGAGACCTGTTTGAAGGGTTAGTGACAGAAGATGATACTGGTAAAATAGTACCAGGACAGGCAATATCATGGACAATCAGCCAAGACAAAACCATTTATACCTTTACACTACGTGATAACGCGCGCTGGTCAAATGGTGAGCCAGTAACCGCAGATGATTTTGTCTTTACGTTTAGACGAGCCGTTGATCCCCAACTAGGCTCTAGCTATGGCTGGTATATGGATTTAATCGGTATTAAACATGCTGATGCCATTATCAAAGGCAAACAAAAACCTACGACATTAGGTGTTCGTGCTATTGATCAGAAAACCCTTGAAATTACTTTAAAACACCCACTGTCTTATTTTATCAAGACATTAGCGCATTACACGACATTCCCAGTACACCCAGCCACAGTCAAAAAACATGGCGAGAAATGGACTCAGCCCGAACATATTGTTACCAATGGGCCTTATAAGCTGACTAAATGGGTGGTTAATGAACGAATGGAAGCTAAACGCAACCCTTATTATTGGGACAATAGTAACACGGTTATCGAACAGGTAACCTTTCTGCCTATTGAATCGGCAAATACCGAACTAAACCGCTATAAAGCAGGAGAATTACATTGGACCCGGGAAATCCCAGAAGACCACTATAACAACCTTAAAAAAACCATCACTGCTGAAGTAAAATCCCATGGTATTGCATCTACCTACTTTTATTCTTTTAATACTCAAAAAAAACCTTTTAACGATGTCAGAGTAAGAAAAGCCTTATACTTAGCCATGGACCGGGATATCCTCGCTAACAAAGTGCTGGGCATGGGTGAAATACCAGCTTATAGTTTAACCCCACCTTATATTGATGGTTATGTGGCAGTGGATAACCCTTTTGCTAACATGACTCAACAACAGCGTAATGCTGAAGCCCGTAAACTATTAGCTGAAGCAGGCTACCATAAAAACAATCCTCTTACCTTTGAATTGCTTTATAACACTAACGAGTCACATAAGCGCATTGCACTTGCCGCATCCGCTATGTGGAAACAAAACCTCAAACATATTAAAGTCAATTTAATAAACCAAGAATGGAAAACATTTTTAAGCACTAAACGGCAAGGCCAATTTGAGCTGGCTCGCTATGGCTGGAATGGTGATTACAATGAGCCCTCTACTATGCTCAGTGTGATGGCTTCTACCAGTGGGGCCAATGATGGTAAGTACAACAACCCTAAATACGACGAGTTGCTAACAAAAGCCGCTACAGCCAAAGACCCTTCC
Source organism: Spartinivicinus marinus (assembly GCF_026309355.1). NCBI lineage: Bacteria > Pseudomonadati > Pseudomonadota > Gammaproteobacteria > Oceanospirillales > Zooshikellaceae > Spartinivicinus > Spartinivicinus marinus. The sequence goes on along the minus strand of NZ_JAPJZK010000001.1, from coordinate 5,632,014 downwards.
CCTTATTATCAACAAGCCGAAAGACTACTGATCACGGATTTCCCTATTATCCCGTTTTATTATTATGTGAGTCGTAATTTATTAAAGCCCTATGTAAAAGGCTATTTAAATACAAACCCATTAAACAATATGTATACTAAAAATCTATATATAGTTGCTCAATAGTTTATTGTTCCCCAACACCTAGCAATTGAGTGCAATATGGGAGTAGTTTTTTATTTTTTACTTTTCTAATAGCACAATTAACCTTAGGCACCAAGCTTTGATGTTTTTTGTGAAGATAGTGGTAAATAATAATTTTTTGTAACGGGGGTTGTAATACGTTAACCCCCTTTACACCTGACAATGACAAATTGCCACTCTCATGCAAAACAGCAACATCAATTCTACCAGCATCTAATGCTTGAAAAAGTTGAGTGCCATAAGACACTATCAATGTATCCATGCCTTTAGATCCAATCTCAGCATACTTAGCACCTCGTAAAACACCAATCCGGTAAGGACGTAAGCTCTCCCAACCATCAACTTTAAAATTATGGTGCTTACTGTAAACGAGTACATTGAGGCTATAGAGAAACTCAGGCACCATTATTAAGTTAGGATATTCTTTTTCCATTCCTGCAATTCGACCTGCTTCTCCATCCACTCTTCCGCTGTTAGAAGCAAGCAAAGAGCGTTTATTAGGCATAATTTTCAATTCAATTGGAATATTCAGCAACCCATACGCATCTGTTAAGATTTTCTCCATTACTCTTACATGGGTTAAATCCTTATCTGCTAAAGTTGCAATAGTCAATTGAGCAGAAGTACACCAGGACATGCTGGTTAGAAATAAAAAGCTTACTAAACAATAACTGAAGCGCTGGCCATACATCTTCCATACCAAAGGAATGGCTTAAAACTTAGTTAAATAATAGCCTACTGCTCGTGAACCATACGGCATCGTACTAATCACTAGGGAGTCAACAACCACTCACAGATATTTTACATTATTGCTCGCTCTAAAATACGGTAGTGCATTGACCGGGTAACGAGCAAACCCCGGTATATCAGAAAAATCAGTGCTTTGGTTCATCCTAATACCCTCCTCCCTGGATATTAAGATGATGATCCAAACCTTTGATTACATAAAGTCGATGATTACTTGACGATAAACGACAAATTTATACCTATCATGTTTAGGTGTAGGGTATAAAATTCATTCGCGAAGAGTATGTTTAATGCTGCCAAAATGGCTTGCTCACTTCTCTCTGCTGCTCAAGCTCAGTAACACCAATATCTTTCAGCAGATAATGTGGCAACTTCGCCAACTGCCGTCGTTGTTGGCTATTCATTTTCCAGCGCACCAAAGTAAATTTGATCAGGTTAACTAAATCTAATAGGCTTTTAAATTGATAACGCCTTAAATGATCGTTGCTTATAAAAATAGGGAGCTTTGTACAGTTTTTAATGGTACCGAGTAATCGTCTCCAGCTAAAGAGCCTGCCAACTCCTTCTGCTCATATTTATTACGATAGCAGGATTGCCGATGCAAATGATAATATCAAAAAAATATCTGGACATATGTGCAGTCAAGCAGCCATTCAATTTATCGTATTAACATCATTATTAAAAAGCAGGCTAATTAAATAATTTAAAATACCTGATTAACTTTTCCTTATCACCAATGTTTATTCCTAAAGCATTTTAATAGCAGCTTTTTAGATCATTTTGGCACTGGCTAGCATTCTCATAGGGCTCTATTACTAAACTATGAGCCTAATCCTATGAGGGTTGATAATGAATACGATGACCTTAGATGCCTGGTGTAAGCCAGAAGGTGCTGATCACTCCACGCCCTTAGGAAAAATGACCTTTCGTATCAGCGAGCAAGATCACCTAAAAATGGAAGATGCTGAAGAAAAGCTAGCAAATAGTGATGAAAAAGAAACCATGATCCCAGCGGATATGACCAGTATGGAAATGGAAATGCCCGAAAACTGCGAAGCGTTATCTGATTGTTCACTGCGTGTGTATCTACGAGCTGAAGATCAACGTGGATTTTTCCATTTGGTTGGACACCGAGCTGAAGACCATGCCCTGGTTTACACAAACTCCGTTATGGTCGAACAGCTGGGTTAGTCGCGACAGGAACCACCAAACCGCGTTATTCGATAAGGGGTTAAATTGATACTGGGCTTAACCCCTTGAATCATCTCCTTAATTAATTGCCCTGTTATTGCTGCCTGGGTCAACCCTAGATGTTGATGACCAAATGCAAAATAAATGGGGCCAATCTGGTCAATAACCGGTAATGAGTCGGGTAATGAAGGCCTAAACCCCATCCAACGTTCTCCAGGCTGGTTCGGTAACTCAGGGATCAATGCTTTTGCATGCTGCAATAACATATCCGCTCGCTTCATATTGGCTGGCCGCTGAAGTCCGGCAAATTCTACAGTACCTGCTAAGCGTAAGCCTGCTTCCATTGGCGTCATAATAAATTTTCGCTCACCGGAAGAAACTGCCATCTTTAACATTTGGTTAGCACCTGGCACCATCAAGTGATAACCACGCTCAGTATCTAATGGCACTTTAATCCCCGTCAGTTGTTGTACCCACTGTTTAGACCATGCCCCTGTCGTTAATACCAACCTTCGTACTTGATACTGACTGTTTTCCTTTTGACTATGCAGGTAATCACGAGGTTGTACATGAATAACACAGCCATCTGCTGTTTTATATAATGCAGTCACATTAGCACACTGGAAATGCCCCCCTATTTTCCGATAATAATCATACAAGTCTATGGCAAGCCGATAAGGATTAATGGTATGCCCAGTATTTGGAAATAAGACACCTGCTGTCACCTGTTTGCTCAGCAAGGGTTCTAGCGCCCTTACTTCCTCAGCTGTTAAATAATTAACTATAACGCCATGAGCAGCCATCAATTGATATTGTGCTTGATTGGCGGCAAAAGCAGCTTGCGACTCAAACACCACCATTGAACCATGAATGTTTACTAAGTGCTCGATCTTGGCCGCTTTTAGTAAGGGACGATAAGCCGTTAATGCCTCTTCATTTAAAGCCTGTAATGCCAACATATTTTGCTTAAAAGTATGCATTCGACTTTGCCAAATAAACCGCATTAACCAAGGTAAAATCTGTGGTAAATATTGCCACTGAATAGCCACAGGCCCTAATGGATTCAATAACATGGCAGGAATTTTGGTCAAAATATGGGGAGAGGCCAGCGGTAATACCTGCTCTGTGGCAAAGTGCCCAGCATTACCTTTTGACGCACCTTCAGCCGGTGGTTGGCGATCTAACAATAAAACATTTAATCCAGCCTGCTTTAAATAGCAGGCACAGCAAATCCCGACAATACCTGCACCCACCACAGCCACATCAATTGTTGTCTGCTGTTCCATTTTATTAATCCTTACCTTACCATCCATGTCATATCAGGTTTATATCGTATACACTATACGCAACCTGTCTATTAAATAAACCAGTACAACTACCAAAGCAAACGATAACACGCTATGCGAAAAGGAACTTTCTTTTGTATTGATGCCCACACCTGTGGCAACCCAGTACGATTAATTGCCAGTGGTGCTCCTGCATTAAAAGGCAATACTATGAGCGAAAAACGCCAGGATTTTTTGCAGCACCATGATTGGATTCGTCAAGCACTGATGTTTGAGCCCCGCGGCCATTCGATGATGTCAGGCACTATCGTATACCCTTCTTGTAGTGAATCAGCTGATGCAGCCATTTTATTCATTGAAACCAGTGGCTGTTTGCCCATGTGTGGACATGGAACCATCGGTACTGTGACGGCTGCATTGGAACATGCCATGATTCAACCCAACACTCCTGGTCAATTAATTTTAGATGTCCCTGCAGGCCAAGTGCGTGTTGAATATCAGCAAACAAATAATAAAATCACCGCCGTCAAAATTTTTAATGTGCCTGCTTACCTTGCGCATTCAGAAGTAGTCATCAACTGTCCTGAATTAGGTGAATTAGTCGTCGATATTGCGTATGGAGGTAATTATTACGCCATTATTGATCCTCAGCCTAATTATGCAGGACTTTCGTCAATGACTGTCGATAAATTGCTTTTTTATAGCCCACTGATTAGACAAAAGCTAAATGAAGTCGTTGATTGCATCCACCCCTTAGACAATACGGTTAAAGGTGTAAGTCATGTATTATGGACGGGCAACCCAACCCAACCTACCGCTACTGCTCGCAATGCAGTATTTTACGGTGACCGGGCTATTGATCGCTCTCCTTGTGGCACAGGTACCAGTGCTCGTATGGCCCAATGGACAGCAAAAGGCAAGTTAAATGTAGGGGATCAATTTATTCATGAAAGTATTATTGGGAGCTTATTTGAAGGACGAGTAGAAGCCATCACGGAAGTAGGCAGTTACCCTGCGATTTTACCAAGTGTTCAAGGATGGGCAAAAGTCTATGGCCACAATACCATTTGGGTAGACTCTGATGATCCTTACTGTTATGGCTTTGAAGTTAAGTAAAACATAGTTTTGTAACATTTAGGAAAGCTTTCATAAGACTTGTTAGTAAACTATTAGCTAGGTTAGGTGTTGGTGCTTTTCGACAGACCACCAGCCTGCCTTCAAGCCAACGCCTTGATTGTGAATTTACCAGATGTAAACAATTATTAGCGGTGCCCTATAATGTACTCATTAGCTGATTGATTTCTGGCAGGTTGTTGAATGAGATTCCCTACCCTAGCACTTTATATTCTGCTATCAGTCAAAGCTTTGAGCGTATTTGCGGCAGAGCCAATTACACTAGCGACGGGAGAATACCCTCCTTACAACTCTGTAACCTTTCAACATTATGGTTTAATGCCAAAAATCATAACTGAAGCATTTGCAACAGTTGGTTATCAAGTTAATTTTGTTTTTTTACCATGGTCAAAAGCTTATTACCTCTCTAAAATTGGCAATGTTGATGGTACCGCCCAATGGTTCAACTCAGAAGAGCGAAAAATTGATCATATTTACAGTCACCCCATTCTGTCTGAAAAAGTGGTTTGGTTTTATTTGAGAGAATACCAATTTGATTGGAAAACCCTGGATGATCTCACAGGCATTAGAATTTGTGCCTTAAGGGGCTTTACTTACACCCATGAATTTCATCGTGCCATCAGAGCTGGCAACTTACATGTTAGTTTTGTCAACTACATTGATCAGTGTTTCAAGATGATACTGGCTGGACGCACTGACATCACTTTAGAGAATATAGAAGTCGCCTATTATAAACTACGTTCACTATTTAAGCCTGAGTTAGTCAGTCAATTTGTCTACCACCAAAAACCTTTTCAAGTCAGTTATAACCACCTGCTTATTTCGAAAAAAACTCTTGACGCCCAAAAAATCATTAATGATTTTAATCGAGGCCTAAAGCAATTAAAAACTAGCGGAAAAATCAATCAAATTCTGAAAAACTCAAGAATGGGATTGTATGAACCAAAGCAATAACTGCCTCTACGGTAAACGTCATGTATATACCCAATAATCATTCATGAAAGGTCTACTCGTGCAACAACTGATTACTTTCATTTTACTGATTAATCTGTCACTTCAAGCCTACTGTCAAGAAGTACAGATAGTCACTGAAAACTTCCCTCCCTATAACTTTGAAAAAGCAGGAAAAATAGAGGGAATGTCAACTGAAATTCTCTTAGCAGCTTTAGAAGAGGCAAAACTTAAGCCCAAAATCAGTATTTATCCTTGGGCCAGAGCTTATGATATTGCTCTAAATACTAAAAACTATATGATCTACTCCATTGCCAAAATACCTGAGCGCGAAAATTTGTTTCAATGGGTAGGAGCCATTGCCCCCTATAAAACTTCTTTATATAAACTTAAAGAACGAACTGATATTAATATACAATCATTAGACGATGCTAAACAATATTCTATTGGCTGCTCGATTTCCGATGTCATCACTACTTATTTAAAAAAACAGGGATTTTCTCAGTTAAGGGCCGTATCCAATGATACGCAAAACTTACGCAAACTCCTATTAGGCCGTATTGACCTGATTGCATTTGATGAAGCATCATTTGTTCACAATATTAAAAAGGAAGGATTAGCAATTAACAAATATTCACGGGTTTATAGGCTAGAAGACTTATCTGATGAGCTCTATATAGCTTTTAATAAAAACTCAGATGCAGCATTAGTAGAAAAGGTTAGAAATGCACTAGCCACTATTCAAAAAAAGGGAGTCATTCAGTCAATCCATAAAAAATACTTTTTTTAACCAAGCCTTCGATTCATTTTTTATCTATCTCCACACAATTTCGGCCACCATTTTTAGCCTGATATAAAGCCATGTCAGCTCGATGAATAGCCTGTTCTATAGCAGTGTCCTCTTGTCGTACTTGAGATACGCCAATGCTAACTGTAATCTGTAATTGTTTGCCATCAAACTCAACAGATAGTTGCGCTACGCCCTCTCGAATTCTTTCTGCAAGACTATAGCTGGTTTGTAGGTCTGTCTGGGGTAGAGTGATACAAAACTCCTCTCCCCCCATTCGACCTACAATATCATGCACACGAATGGACTCGCTAAGGAAATCAGCAAACTCCATCAGTACCTTATCACCTGCAATATGACCATGAATGTCATTGATTTGTTTAAAAAAATCAATATCTAAAACCAATACAGACAGTGTCTGTTTATACCGTTGAGATCGCGAAAACTCTTTATCTGATAACTCTAGAAAATGCCTTCTATTAGGAAGCCCAGTTAATGCATCAGTGGTAGCTAGATAAGACAGCTGCTCGTTTACCGCTTGCAGCTCCTTTGTTTGAGCAAGAATTTTTTCATTGAGTCTTTCCTGTTTTTCTAATGCTCGCTGTAACTCTTTAGTCCGCTCTTCAACTTTCAGTTCCAGCTCAGTATTAGTTTTTTTTAATTGATGAAAAAGCTCCATATTTTCTTTTTCAAGTTCAAATGCCTCCAATGCACGACGAACGGTTATGATCATATCCTCTCTATCATAAGGCTTTAATATAAACTTATATACATGCCCTTTATTGACTGCATCAATAATAGCATTGGCATCCGCATAAGCAGTGAGAATCATCCGAACAGTCAGTGGACACATTGCAATCGTTTTAGACAGAAAGTCTACCCCGCTTAGTTTTGGCATCCGTTGGTCAGAGATAATCAGATCAAACTGTTCACTCCCATTACTACTTTCAATTAAATTTAATGCTTCTTCGCCATCCTGAGCTTTAGTGACATTATATTCTTGGTTTAAGGCACTTTCTAACGCTTCCAGATTGTCAATCTCATCATCAACAATCAGAATATTATGCTTCTTATATTTATAATTTTGTTTCTGAATATCCTTAAGCTTTTTATCACTAAAAATGCTCATGTCAATCCCCATAATGGTCATGTAACGGAAGCGATATCGTTATTGTAGTTCCTATTTGTTCCTCCGTATTCACTGCTATACGGCCATGATGCCTTTCAACAATTTCATGAGACAATGATAAACCCAAGCCTGTTCCCTCTCCTACTTTTTTGGTGGTAAAAAAAGGGTCAAATATTTTTTGCTGTACGGATTTGGGCATACCAACGCCATCATCTTCAAAACTGATATACAAATATTTAGCTGTTTGAAATGACCGAACAAATAAGTGCCCCACTTCTGGCTCTGTCGACTGATGATATTTAGCTTGAATTGCCTGACAGGCATTGATCAATAAATTGAGAAACACTTGATTAAGTTTAGCTGGCCAGCAAGTCATTAATGGTGCTGATTTAAAGTCGCAGTAAAAATCCACACTACGTTTAAATTTAGTTTTCACTAATTTAATAGTTGATTTTAATTCATCAATGATATCCACATCATCCCGACTATCTTCGTCAAACCGGGAAAATGACTTCAATTCATGAACAATGTTTTTTATTCGGGTACTGCCATTTAATATATTATTATTGTGTTTAAATAGCTTAGCAAAACGTGTATTGAACTCATCTTTTATTGACTGGCTCACTTCTTCACCTGCCAGTTCAAAAATAAATGATTTAAATGTTTCTAACTCATGCTCAAGGTTTTGCCCTCCCACATGTACAAAGTTAACCGGGTTGTTAATTTCATGGGCAACCCCCGCAACCAATACCCCCAAACCGGCCATTTTTTCGGAATGAACCAACTTAGACTGCGTCTCTTTTAATCGGACATGCTCTTTTTGCAGTTGATCCAGTGTATCCTTGAGTACTTTGGTCCGCGTTTTAACTTGTTGTTCTAGACCTTGCCTAATATAAATATTATCTAAAGTAATCGATAAAGACTCTATCAACATACTGATCGCATTTTTATCCTCTATAGAAAGCGATTGTTCAAGCTTACCATTGACTTCTATGAACCCTAATAATTCATTTTTACGTTTAACTAATAAAATCAATTTATTATTGTATTCACTATATAAATTTTCATTATCTTTAAAATCGTTAACTGTTTCAGGTAAAATCTCATGTACATCATAACAACTAAGGCTCATCAACTTTTGTTGGTTAATATCATTCACAGCATTACTTATCAACTTATATTGATAAGTAAGAAAACCTTCTTTCGATTTGTTATTATATTCATAGTGACCAAATTGAATCAGTTGAACAATATCATGGTAAATAAGCTCAATGATATTATGTGTCGCCAGCGCCATGGCACTAAATTGATCGTTAGCACTGGATAAATCTCTAACACCATTCAATAAAATAGTTAATCGACGATGGCTGTTCTGCAGGTGCCTCCTGGTTTCCAACAGGCTACTAATCATCTGGTTAAACCCGGCTTCCAGCACGGTTAATTCATTATATTTTTTTACTTTAAGATCAACAGCTAAATTATCGATATTATCTGACTTCACTTTTTCCATCGCTCGGGATAATATCGCTAATGGTTTAGCCAGCATATGATGTGAAAATAACAGAAACAATATCCATAAGGCTGCTGTTTTTAATACTGCATTGACGACAATTAATGCAAATCCAAGTTTAACGCTATCAAATACGACACTATCACTGGAGTATAGTGTTAACATTCCAATTTTCTCAACCTTATGCTTTTTTACTTTCCCCTTAGTATAAACATTCAACAACTTAATTGGCGTTATAATTGTTGAGTATTCAAATACTTCATAATCAGAAATTATATCTATTGTATTTTTTTTACTAGAAAAAGACACCTCAATTTTTTTATCAAAAATTGGTCCTAAAGCCCCAATGACATTATTATCATTATCTCTGATAAGCACACCAAGTACATGAGATGATTTATTCATTCCTTCAAGAGCACTTTTTGTCGATTCTGGGTTGAGATCCCAGATAGACCTCCGCAATACCGGCGCAAATGCCTCACTGATATTAATTAACTCATTGTATATACTCTGCTTTGTTTCAGTAAAATCGACTACCATATGGGTAAGGGTTAGGACTATAGTAATTAATAGGTAGATTGAAAAAACCGCTTTTAGTAGCTGGGTCGCGATGGAGTTGCGGGTGCCAACTAAAGCCACAGCCTCACTTGCAGATACGCCTCGGTCAGACATAACAACATCAATACCTATTGATTCGACATGTCAATAGATTAGATAGAATTAGTAGATTCAACCATTCAGTCACAACATATCTTCTACTTTGACACACTTACCTCCAGCTGAAAGCTTTGCTAGCTACGCACTGGGTATATCACATTATCCTTTACTATACTGGTGAGTGTCTCGACAGATAAAAGTAAACATATCCAAAACGCCTTCAACTGGTGACAAGCCATTATGTAATGAACAGTACTACCAATAGATGCTTAGCAGCGCTTTTATTCACATTTTTTCTCAAACCCATCATTACAATGAGTGATGTTATTATTGCGGCTGGCAATGGCTGGTGTCCTTATATTTGTGTAGATCCATCAACCGAAGCGGGATTTGCCGAAAAACCTGGCATTTTTTCTGAGGTGGTCATACGCATTTTAGCTGACCATGGACACTCATTGAAGCTGGCCAGCATGCCATGGTCAAGAGCTATTCTTGAAACAAGAAATGGAAAATATAACGCCGTATTTGGATCCTCAAAGAGCATTACACCCGACTTTATTTTCCCAGCTATACCACAAGTCACCTATAATATGTGTTTCCACACACGAGATCACTTCACTTGGCAATACACAGGCATAAATAGTTTAGAAAGCGTTCGGTTAGGGATCGTACAGGATTACCCTTACGATGATGGTGGTGAAGTGGACCAATATATAAAACAAAATACCAACAACCACTTTATTCAAGTACTAAAAGGCGATGACCGTGGGGCATTACTAAGAAATATTCAAAAACTAGCGACAAAGCGTGTTGATGCTATTATCGATAGTCCCTATGTGATTAACCATACGCTACAAACACATCAGTTAACACATAAGCTTAAAATAGCAGGCTGTCTAAAAACAGGCGAAATGTCTATTGCTTTTTCCCCAGCGCTTTCTTCTTCCAAACAATATGCCCGATTAATAACTGAAGGTATGATCAAGTTACAAGCAAGCGGAGATTTAGAGAGAATTCAAAATAAATACCGCTTTAGCCACTGAGGGAAATAACTTGCCTTCCCTCAGCAGAGTCGCTCTAAAGGGTATAAGGATTTATGATTGATTTAACCATTGCTTAACGACAGCCGGGTTATTGTTAATCCATTCTTCAGCGACATCTTCAGGCGCTTCTTTTTCTTGAGCAATCTGATATATCCACTGACTGATGTCATCCGTTGTGAAGGACACATTATTTAAAAACTCGGCTACTTGAGCATTTCGGCTCAGTAATGATTTTGAATAAGCTAAATACACTTTCGTTTCTGGCCAATCACAGGTAATGGAGCTTTTTTCTAACCATTCATCCCCTTGTACCATATTCCAACAGCCATCTGGGTTATAGTGAGGATCTTGTTGTTTGTCTTGACTGGCATAACCGGTAAATGTTGGCTCTTCTAATTTTCGTAAATCATACGCCTTATGAATCCAGTCAGGTGTCCAGGAATAAAATAAAATCCCTGTTTTCTTACGAAAGGCTGTTTTAAGTTGTGCCCTTAGAATAGCATCAGACACATGAAAGGCTTTAAAATATTGGTCAAACCCATAGCTTTTCGCTTTGACTTGGTTGACTTTCACAATGCCCCAGCCAGGGGCTCCCGGCCAAAAGTCACCTTTACCATCTCCATCCTGATCAAATAATTTAGCGATTTCAGGCTTGGCTAGGTCATAAACGGATTTTACCCCATACTTTTCTTGGATATAGCCAGGAATAAATAAGCCTTCTGTCCCCATATAAGGTTTTTGATTAGCCAATACCGACTCTTTGCCTCCTTTCACTACAAACTTTGCCCAAGGCTCAGCCTGAGAGGAAGTCCACACATCAGGGTGAACGTCAATACTCCCCTTACCTTTATCCATCGAGGCCCAAATTGCTGACTGATCTGTAGCGACTATCTTTACATTAACATCCAAATGTTTTTCCATTACCTGTTTCAATACCTGTTCGATAGCCAAAGAAGCATCCCAGCTCACTTCACCAATCACAATGGTATCTTTAGCTGCAGCAACGTGGGTTACCCCCAAGGTTAACACAGTGGCTAACCCTAGTTTTTTTATTATTTTACTCATTATTATTACTACCTCTTTTTATTTTCTTTTTCCTTGAACAATCCTGTCCAGTATCATCGCACATAGCACAATGGCAATACCGGCTAATAAACCTTTACCTGCCTCTAAATGCTGCAATGAAAACAGTACATCATACCCTAACCCTCCCGCACCAATCAGGGCTGCCACCACCACCATTGACAAGCTCATCATGATGCTTTGATTGATACCGGTCATAATGGAAGGAATGGCTAATGGTAATTCTGCTTTAAATAAAATTTGTCGCGAGGTGGCACCAAACGCTAACATGGTTTCAATCACTGAATCCGGCACCTGTTTTATGCCTAACGTGGTTAATCGAATCATGGGGGGCATGGCAAAAATAACCGTTGCTAATACGGCAGGGGGTTTACCGATGGAAAAAAATGCAATAGCCGGTATTAAATAAACAAAGCTTGGCATGGTTTGCATTAAATCTAGAATGGGTGTTAACACTGCATTAAAACGAGGCTTTCTTGCCGCTAATATACCCAAGGGCGTACCCACAATAAAACAGATAAATACCGATGCAGCCACTAACGCCATGGTACTCATGGCTTTATTCCAAAACCCAAAAAAACCTAAATACGCTAATGCAGCAGCAGTAAATGCAACCACTTTCCAACCCGCTGCCCGCCATGCCAATAACAGCAATAGTAATGCCATGACTGGCCATGGGGTACCAATAAAAATCAGCTCAAGAAAGTTTAAAACTTCTCTGATAGCCGCTGTAATATTATCAAACATGCCCTCAAATTGGCTTATCATCCAATCGACACTATGGTCAATGGCTAATGCGGTTTTTGCCGCAATTTTTCGCGAGGTGGGAAAGGTTTCAAGAAAACTGGCAATATGCGTGGCAGTAAACTGATAAATGGTCAGCGGATAGGTGGCTAATATTAGCAGGCAACCGATGCCAATCCGCTTACGACTAACGCCACACTGCAAGCCGGTGTTCACACGCCACCGCTTAAAATAAGCATAATACAGTTGATTAGCGACAAGTCCACCCAACAAACGAAACATCACCAATAGTGATATTCCCATCATCAAGTTGGCTTCTGGGTATTTTTCACTCCCCCATAAACTGCGACCGATGATAACCAAGCCAATCACATCGGTGATAGATAAAAGCCAAAATAATACCCAAATGTTGCGATAAGCAGCCCATAGCGGTCCAAATAATACAGCTGCCGTATTAAAACTGAGTTTTTTGCCATGAACAAGCTGGTTAAATTGTTGTGAATAATAACTGGAAGAATGCACTAAAAACTGTTTTAACTGTGCCAGTTCTTTTGTCTTATTAGGCAGGCTATTTATACCTGCATCTATACTTGCCATGCTTAATCACCTCCTTGTATACCACGCAACAACTGTTTTCTTGTTACGACACCCACTGGTGTTGCCCCATCACAAATAAGTGTTGGATGATCATGGGCAATGGCTAAGTCGATTAGTTGATTTAAGTTCGCATCTTGGGCGGCTGTTGGAAAATGATTAATTTGTTCAAGACAAGTGTTGCATTCGTTTAAATAATCAGCAAGCGGCTGCATAACCGATTGCGCAAATACCAGTTTAAGTCGAGAAATACCTTTAACAAAATCCGCCACATAATCATCAACCGGTGCTGTCACTATGGCTTCTGGTGTACCGACTTGAACAATTTTGCCATCCTTCATAATCGCAATACGATGGCCAATACGAATGGCTTCATCTAAATCATGGGTAATAAACAAAGTGGTTTTTTTCATAACCTCGGCCAGGGCTAAAAATTGATCCTGCAACTGACGTCTAATTAAAGGATCTAACGCACTGAAAGGTTCATCCATTAATAAAATGCGTGGGTCCGCTGCCATGGCTCGGGCCAACCCTACTCGCTGCTGCATCCCCCCAGACAGTTCAGCAGGCATCCGATCTTCCCAACCTGTCAGCTGCACTAATGCCAACTTTTCTTCAGCAATTCGTAACCGGGTTTGTTCATCCACATGGCGCAACTCTAAACCCAACGCCACATTTTCTCTTACCGTGCGATGGGGCAATAATGCGGTATGCTGAAATACCATGCCGATTTTGTCTGCACGCACTGCCCGCAGCGAGTCATCATCTAGTTCACTGATATTTTCATCATCAATCAGGATATTGCCGGCGGTGGGTTCAATCAGGCGATTGATATGGCGAACCAAGGTAGATTTTCCGCTACCAGATAGCCCCATAATGCAGAAAACTTCACCTTCTGATACGGTAAAACTGGCTCCAGCAACCCCTACCACACAGTCAAATTCGGCGTGGACCTGTTCTTTAGTTAACCCACGGGTTTGGATGGCAGTTAAGGCTTCTTCAGCTCGATCACCAAAGATTTTCCAGACATTCTGGCACTCAATCGTGGTCGCTTCACTACTGGTACTCCTCATGGATAAACCTCTTTTTTTATCGTTATTATGGTTTCAACTCCTTATGGAGAGTGTCGCGAAAAAGTCTTGGAGTAAAAATATGAAGCAACAAGATATTCTTCCACCACTCTACAAGTCCACCCCTGGCCTTTAGAGCTTTGGCTGTTCCCGACAGCCGTTCCAGAACACCCTATCACTCCCTATTTCTCAGCTTTAACGACAGCCTCTACGCGTAGAGTTAAAAACGGTATTGTTTAGTATTCCGTATTACCGCTGAATACCGTGGCTTGCTTTATATTCTTTTAACGTATTGATAATACGTATTAAACAGTCATCCCTTTCTTTAACCAGTTCATTAATTGAACGACCTTCTGTCTGGTTTAGGCAGCCTTGTACCATGGCATCACGCAATTCAGGGGTGAGTTCAGGTGCTTCTAACCGAGTCCAGGGCTCCTTCAAAGCAGGGGCAAAATGATCTAATAAATGAGCCATTCCCCCTTGGCCACCCCCCAAATGATAAGTTAAGCAGTGACCCATAATGGCCCAGCGCAACCCCATCCCATAGGCAATGGACTTATCGATATCTTCGACACTGCATTCGTTATTCGCCACCATATGCAGCGCTTCGCGCCAAAGGGCCTCTTGCAGCCGATTACCAATAAAACCTGGTAGCTCCTTATCCATCTTGGCGACTTGCTTTTCGATGGACTCATAAAAAGCCGCGGTCCAATCAACTGCTTCTGGGCTGGTTTGTTTTCCCCCCACCACTTCACAGAAAGGAATCAGATAAGGGGGATTAAACGGATGCCCTACTACAAAGCGCTCCGGATGATGCAGGCAATCTACCTGCATATCCGTCATAGCAAAACCAGAGGTACTGGAAATAATCACGACATCTGCGGGGGTTATCGAATCCAGTTCAGCAAATAACTTTCGCTTGGCTGTTAAATTTTCTGGGGTGCTTTCTTGAATCACCTGAACACATTGAGTCAACGCTTCCATGCTATTGGCAAAGCTCAGTCGCTGAGGGCTGGCGCCTTCACGCAATCCCAGCTCTTTCATGGTGGGCCAAATGGCTTCGACCATATTCAACAGATTTTGTTGGGCATCAGGGCCTGGATCATAAGCGACTACATCCATTCCCATTCTTAGAAAATGTAAAGCCCAGGCGCCACCAATGGTACCAGTACCAATCACTCCTGCCCGACTGACTTGAGTAGGCTCCAATCGGCTCACTATGGGTTGTTCCATTGGTTTATCCATGTTGCTTCAGCCCTAGCTTGGTTCTTGCTTCGGCAGGGGATAACAACCGCCCTCCCAGGTTGGTAACGATATTGGCTGCTCGCTCTACCAACTGACCATTACTGGCAAATACTCCTTTATCCAAATACAGGTTGTCTTCCAAACCAACCCTTACATTGCCACCTAACAGCATTGACTGCGCCACCCAAGGCATTTGATTACGCCCCAAGGCAAAGGCTGTCCAGTTAGCATTATCTGGCAACAGATTAACCATTCCGGTCATGACGCCAATGTCTGGGGGCGCCCCCCAGGGAATCCCATGACAAAGCTGAAACAAAGGTGGCGAATCAACCAACTCCTCTTTTAATAGTTGCAAGGCAAACCAGAGATTACCGGTATCAAAAATTTCCAGCTCAGGCTTCACCCCCAAGGCTTGGATGCGTTTAGCGCCGATCCGAAGCATTTCAGGCGTTGCCACATACACTAAATTGCTGTCACCAAAATTGAGAGAGCCACAATCCAATGTGCAGATTTCTGGCAGTAACGCTTCTACATGGGGCAGCCTGGCCATTCCCCCTACCAGATCAGTGCTTTCGGAAAAATCCGTGGGTGCTTTATCAGGCCCAAGGTAAAGATCGCCCCCCATGCCTGCTGTTAAGTTGATAACAATATCGGTGCTTTGCTCTCTAATCCGCTCTACGACTTCCCGATAAAGGGCGACATCACGGGATGCCTTGCCGGTAGCTGGGTCGCGAACATGGATATGGGCAATCGCCGCACCGGCTTTAGCAGCTTCAATGGCAGCGTTAGCGATTTGGGCTGGGGTAATCGGAATAGCAGGATGTTTTCCTACAGTATCTCCAGAGCCTGTGACTGCACAGGTGATAATGACATCGTGATTCATGCTCAGGCGAATTCCTTCTAATGGTTTTTGTCTGTTTTTTGTTTTTGTTTTGACTTGTTATTGTTGTTGCACTGCTGTTGTGACTGCCTATCAAGCTACCCTGCCTGCTCTAAGAATAATTGATATTAATCGAAGATAACTTATCTAAAATCGACAAATATGACAGTTTTAAGCCATGTTTATCAAAAAAGGTCAGCTTATGACTGACGATCTTTGCTTGGCGCTATCCCATATCGGCTGAGGTAACTGCGGGAAAAGTGAGCGGATGAACTAAAGCCACAGGCAACCGCAATATTAGTGACACTGCGGCTGGTTTGTTGTAGCAAACACCTGGCCTGCTCTAGCCTGAGATTTCGATAGTAGCTACCTGGTGTGGTCTGCAAATGCTTGCGAAATAGCCGTTCCAGCTCTCGATCAGAAATATGCACTTCAGCCGCCAGCGCAGGAATACTCAATGGCTCTTCTAGATTTCTGCGCATAATTTTAATGGCAGCAATTAACTTAGGGTTGGTTGTACCCAATCGGGCCTGAAGAGATAACAGCTGGGGGTGCTCAGCACTGCGTCGCTGACTGTAAATAAGCTGTTCAGCAATGGCGGAGGCCAAGTCTTGACCATGTTGGCATTGCACCAAATGCAGCATCATATCTAAACCAGATAGCCCGCCAGAGCAAGAAAACCGATTTCGATCAATTTCAAAAATATCATTGACCACTTTTACTTGAGGAAACATCTCAGCAAAGCTTTGCAGGTTTTCCCAGTGAATGGTGGCACGATAGTTATTTAATAATCCGGCACTGGCCAGAATATAGCTGCCTGTATCTTGGGCACCAATAAGGGCGCCATGGGAGGCTTGTCGCCTAAGCCAACCCATTAGGGCCGGATTCACCTGATGCTGGGGATCATAACCGGCACAGACAATCAGCATTTGGCAATGATCAATTTCATTAATTGTGCCATCCACCTGCACCGCAATCCGGTCGCTGGACTCGACCGATGTGCCTGTTACTGCAAGATTGTTCCAACCATATAGTTCTTTGCCACTAATGGTATTGGCCCAGCGTAAAGGATCAACCAATGAAGAAAAGCCAATCAGGGAAAAGCGTGGCAACAGCAAATAGCTGATCTGTTGGGGCAGCTTATGAGGAGGGTCACCAAACATTCATTTTTCCTAAAAATTTGACGGTTTATATCAAATTAAAATCGGAAAAGAGCAAAATCAAGTGAATTCCTCCTCCTATAGTGATTTTCAAATAAATACAAATAGCCAATTGGATAAGCTGTCATGTGCATAACCACCACTCTCAATCCCTTACTCACCCCCCAATCTATCGGCTTAATTGGCGCCTCCAATAAACCTGGGCTAGGCCATGATATGGTTGCCATGATTCAACAATCTAGCTTCAAGGGTGACATTTACCCCATTAACCCCCGTTATACAGAAGTCTGTGGCTTGCCTTGTTATGAAAGCCTGCAAGCTATCAACAAACCGGTGGATTTAGCCGTATTATGTATTGCCGCCCATCGAGCAGAAGCGCAAGTGGCAGCCGCCATTGAGGGGGGAGTTAAAGCGATTGTGCTATTTGCAAACGCCATATTACCTGATGATATCGAGCCACCATTGGCCTCACGGATTGCCGCCCAGTGCGAAGCCGCTGGAATACCCTTATTAGGCCACAATGCGATGGGCTTTTATAACCACGACATTCAGCTACGGGTTTGTGGGTTTAAAGCGCCCAATGATGCCACCCCTGGTCATATTACCTTAATCACTCAGTCTGGCTCAGTATTTAGCACCCTGACCCATAACGACCCACAGCTGACATTCAATTTGGCCATTGCCACCGGTGCAGAAACCACGACTTGTGCGGCTGACTTTATCCTTTACGCCTTAAGCCAACCCACCACCCGAGTGATTGGTTTGTATGTTGAAACAATCCGTAAACCCGCTTTATTTATTCAGGCATTGCAGCAAGCAATCCGTCAGGGTGTTCCAGTTGTTGCAATGAAAGTGGGTCGCAGTGAACTGGGGGCTCAGTTTGCATTAAGCCATTCAGGGGGTATGGCTGGCGATGATGATGCCTTGCAAGCAGTGTTTGATCATTATGGGGTGATTCGCGTATCGAGCTTGGATGAACTGGCCAATAGCTTACTGTTGTTCAGCCAATTTCCGTCTATTACTGGCGGGGGGGTAATGGCCGTGGCTGACTCAGGGGGTGAACGCAACCTGCTAGCCGATGAAGCTGAAGCCATCTCCCTCCCCTTCGCGACCATGGATGACACCACCCAAACCCAGTTGCAAGCGATTCAAGAGTTTGGCCAAACCGCTGATAACCCGTTAGACCCATGGGGAACCGGTTTAGATTTTGAGCGTATTTTTGGTGAGTCCTTGGCAATAATGATGCAAGACTCCAATGCAGCCATTGGTTTATTCAGCCAAGATATTCGTGACGATTACTTTCTCACTGATGGCTTGGTGGAAGCCATAAAAATCGCCCAAAAAACCACTGAAAAACCCATGGTATTTATGACCAACTTCAGTGGCTCTCGCCGCAGTAAAACCACTAAACGATTAAACCAATTAAATGTACCTGTATTAACCGGCACTCGCCCTGCCCTATTAGCCATTAAACATTTATTCGATTTTAGAGATTTCCAATATTCATCCGTTAGCCAGCAAAAAACTGCAACACCTCAAAAAAATACGTTCCCTCAAACAAATACAACTATTGATGTATTAACCAAACAAAATGTTATTCAAGAACATGATGCCCTGCTGTTATTAAAAGAATATGGTTTTCCAACCAATATCAGTTATGCCATCAATAATGTTCAAGCAATACGAAATTTACAACACCAGCTACCCTTTCCCGTGGTATTAAAAACCGCTAAGCCTGGCGTTCTGCATAAAGCTGATGTTGGCGGAGTTATCCTTAACTTAAAGGATATGGATGCATTACTTACTGCCTATCAGCAGTTATCAACCCAATTAGGACCTGAAGCACTGATTCAGCCTATGCAGTCTTTTGATCACGAGCTGATTTTTGGTATGAAAACTGATGACACCTTTGGCCCTATCATCATTATTGGTGCTGGGGGCATTTTGGCTGAATATTTAAATGATAAAATGTTCTTATTACCTTCTGCCTCACCAGCCGAGATAAAACATAAATTAACCCAGCTGAAAAGCTATCGCATATTAACCGGTGTTCGCGGCAATCCATCCGCTAATATTGACGCTTTAATAGACGCTATTTACCAATTCTGTCAATTAGTCAACCAACTCGCAGGACAAGTCAAAGAAATTGATATCAACCCGGTCGTGGTTAATGAACAAGGAGTACTGGCATTAGATGCTTTAATCGTTGCATGAAATTTAGGCTAGCAAGCCAAATTGTTGGGAAAACGGCTTAACGAATATCAACTAAAATCAGTAAGCTCAGCCGATATATTCCTTACCCATGGTGCTTTGCTCGGTACAGTAGCCGATAGACGAGAATTACCGAGTTAATTGATCGACATCAATAGGGTACCCCTATTGCTGAAATGACGGTGATTGGCCCTGGCCAAGGCAAACTTATTATTAACCAAAAAACCACTACTTTGTTACAGCTTAAGCTGTCACCTCAAACAGTACCTGAAGCAGAGTTTATTGAATAAAAATTTGCATATTGTTTAAACTATATATACGCTTATCCATATATACAGATAAATAGACCCTTAACTAGAAATGATAAAACAGCGGTTCGGTAACCAATGACTAACAAACCTTCGCTTTTTTTTAAATGTTTATCTGATGATACGCGACTGCAGTGCCTGATGTTGTTGTGCAACCATGAATCACTCTGTGTATGTGATTTAGCTGCAGCAATCAACATTTCTCAGCCTAAGGTCAGCCGTCACCTTGCCCAATTACGAAGTTGTGGCTTGGTCGTGGATGAGCGGCGTGGGCAGTGGGTCTATTATGCACTTAACCCCTTAATGCCTGGCTGGATGAGTAATATCATTGCAGGCTTAAAACCTGTGTTTAATAAAGACCCAGGTTTTAAACAGGTTGCGCTAAGGGCTAAATGCTGCAAAAAGCTAGTGGATATGGGGTAACAGGGTATTCAATCTCTGCTGTCGGGAACAGCTTTAGCTCTAAAGGCCAGGGATGGGCTTTTAGAGCGGCGAGGAATAGCCTGCTACTCCATATCGGACACTAGACTTATTTTCGCGACAGTCTCAAAAAGAAAAGGAGTAAGTAGATCGCCCTCCAGGAGGGTCATATAGCGTATTTGTGAATAAATACGGAGTAACTGTTATATAGAAGAACTTTGAATATTTGCGGTTTTAAATATATGGAATTCCATATATCCATATTAAATAAAAAAAGAGAATAAATCATGAAACGATTACATATTCACCTCAATGTAAAAAACCTACAGCAAAGTGTTCAATTCTACAGTCAGTTGTTTGAGTCTGAGCCGACAGTACTAAAAGCAGACTATGCTAAGTGGCAATTGGATGATCCATTTGTTAATTTTGCCCTATCGAATCACAGCCAACAGTTCGGTGTAGATCATTTAGGCCTTCAGGTTACAAACAATGAAGGACTGGAAAAGATAAAAACGGCAATGGAGTTAGCCAACCAACCCATTGCTGCCCAACAAGATACTCACTGCTGTTATGCACGATCCAATAAATACTGGACAACGGACCCCGACGGTATTGCCTGGGAAGCATTCCATTCGATGGAAACGGTAGCGACCTACCATGATCAATCAAATAGCGATCAACCAGACAACCCTAGTAAAAAACAGTCCAGTTGTTGTATATCTACAACCGGTAGCTGTTGTTAATAATATGGATTTATTTGCCATCTGAATAACTGAATATGAAAACATACTCCGTTATTCAGTTGGTGTATTTTTCCATGAATCAATAAAGGACAGGTTTTCGACAGGCCACCAGCATACCTTCAAACCAACGCCTTGATTGCGAATTTACCAGAAAGCTAGAGACAGTAAACTATTTTAAAGGTGCCCTAAATAAGCTCAGCAGCATAATCAAATAAAGCCGGCGCACCACCTGTATGCCAAAATAAGACGGTTTCTTGTTGATCAAATTGTTTATTTCGAATCATATCAATTAATGCGCCCATTGCTCGCCCCGTATAAACAGGGTCTAATAAAATACCTTCCGTTTGGGCTACTAGCTGAATAACTTCTCTTTCTAAATCACCCACTACGCCATAACCTGCTCCCTGATAATGGGTATTCAGAATAAAATCTGACTCTGTGTAGTGACCTTGCTCTTGCGAAACAAGGGCATGAGTTTCATTGCTGAGTTGGGTTAAATAAGTTGTATAAGGCAGATCACCTACCTCACCTTTATCAATACCAATACCGATAATTTGTGTATTCAGTTGCAACAACGACTTCCCTACCGTTAGGCCTGCATGAGTTCCCCCTGAACTGGAAGCAAATACAATATGGTCAAACTCAATATCAAGGTGACGCTGTTGCAGGTATAGTTCTTCTCCAGCAAAAACAAAGGCCGCAGCCCCAATAGCATTCGACCCACCATAGGGGATAACATATGGCTTTTTCCCCTGTTCCGTTAATGCGTTAATTATTTGAGGAATTTGCTCGCCTTTGCGTTGCTCTCCAGACCAGTGGATATTGGCACCCAACAATTGGTCCAACAATAAGTTTCCATTTATCTTGTTAGTCGCCTCTCCTCCCAGCACCAAGTAGCAATCTAGCCCCATTAATGCCGCTGCAGCTGCCGTTTGGCGACAGTGATTGGACTGAGGAGCACCTGCAGTGACCAGGGTATCACAGCCTTGTTGTAATGCATCCGCAACGAGATACTCCAGTTTTCGGGTTTTATTACCCCCCAGCGCTAACCCAGTCTGATCATCTCGTTTAACAAAAATTCGAGGCCCCTTTAACTGGTTACTGAGCCGTTTTAGTTCGACAACAGGCGTTGGGAAAAAACCCAATGATGTGCGAGGCAGTGAATGAGATAACATATGACACCTTAGTACTTTATTAACGATAATAGATAGCCTACGTTTTGGGTATAAATTGAACTTTTTTATCGGCTTTTTTAACAGGGTGTAAGAACGGTATCATTACAACAAATACCTATTCATGATCACAAGCGAGAAATTTCAATCTACGGATTAATATGATTAATGAGAAAGTAAGCCCTCTAAATGCCACTATACTTGCTAATCTTCACTGCTTTGCCTGTACTGCTAAACATATGAGTTTTACCCTAGCAGCCAAAGAGCTTCACTTGACCCAGAGTGCTGTTAGCCACCGGATCAAAAACTTAGAAAAGCAGTTAGGCTTTAATTTATTCTTAAGGTTTAATCGAAATATTGAATTGACTACAGAAGGGAAACAACTGCTTTCATCTATAGGGCACTTTTTGCACACACTAAATGTCACCATTCAGGATATCCGACATCAAGATATCAGCGGTCATTTAACCTTATCAGCTCCTGCTTCATTTTCTATCAATTGGTTAGCCCCTCGCTTGGGACAACTTAAAGCCATCCATCCTAAGTTATCAATTGCTGTTGAAACACCCAATAACCTACGGGACTTTTTAACTGAAAATGTGGATGCAGCAATCTACTACGGAGCAGGAAAATACCCAGGGCTTTACGCTAAAAATTAATGGCAGAAGCACTTCAGCCTATCTGTAGTCCTGAATATGCAGTAGAACATGACTTATATGGAAAGCCAGAAAATATTAATAATTGCCTTATTTTCCATGATTCACAAGCTTGCCCAGAAACAGAACATTATGACGAGTGGGATTATTGGTTACAACAGTCAGATAATGCAGCCATAACAGCCCGTTATCAGTATACTTTCGATATCAGTGAAGCCGCTATTCAAGCAGCAATTAATAGCCAAGGTATTGCCTTAGGTAGGCTCAACTTAATCAATAGCACTGTGAAAGCCGGCCAGTTGGTTACTCCTTTTGGTCAGCCTATCATAGCTAAACACAGCTACTACTTCGTTTGTCACCCTGACCGAGTTAACCAGCCAGCTATCAACGCTTTAATCAGGTGGCTATCACATGCAGTGGAAGCTGCTCCTATTGAACAATAATGCACAGAGCCTTTAATACTCAATGAAATGCTTGGGCAAGCTTTCAATTAAGAAATAATAATATTACCTGAATATGAAAATTTTATATAAAACATATATACGATTTTCTACTGGCAAGTATGCTAAATTGCTATCTTACATAAGGGTTCCCTAAGCAGTCATCTGTTAAGGGAAGCAATTCTAAGTATCAAAATGCAGGAGTTTAGTAAATGACTAAAAAAGCTAAAGAACTTAAAAAAGAGCTTAAGCAAAGAAAAGCTAAAATGGAAAAGCATGCCAGTAAGATCAAAAAATTAAAGAGAAATCTTAAAAAAGCAGCTTAATTTCATAATGCTTTAATTTTAGTAATGGTGTTTGTTTAACGTGAAATGTTTAAGCAAACACCAAATAACAAAACCTGGAGCTAAGGTTCAAGTGGTGAGCGTGCAGTTGCTTTATCACTTGCTTGAGCAAATCCAGTAAACTGATAAACCAGCTTACCGCCATCAGTTACTTGCAACTCTCCCATCCCTTTCTCACATAGCTGATCTAATTGAGCGGTTGCCTGCTCTAAGGTACACCCCGCCAAAACAGCCACTTCTGCGGCAGTGACCTGACCTGCATTCGCTTGAATGGCAGTTAGAATGCGTTTTTCGAGGCCTTCCTGCTCTATTTGCCTTAACTGCTTTCTATTCCGAATCACCATCCAGGTACCAATGATGATCATCAATAAAAAGGTAATCACAAAAGGTAAAGAAAACCCTTCTGAGTAGGGATTATCAAAATAAAACCAAATAAAAAATGAAATGGCGAAAAAAAGACCACCAACCAAACTACAACACACACCTAGGGCAATAAAAATCCACTGTTTCATCTTTACCTACTAAATTCTCGGCTTGGTAGTAAACCATTCATCTCCACGGCAGTTGTTTTCAAACCAATTAGCCAGTACTGGAAACGCCTGTTGCCAGTGTAATTCACTATGACGAAATGATAAATAGTCACAACAACAGCCTAAAAACACATGAGCAATGGTTGGAGAGTCAGGTAATACATGAATAGTATGCTCTAGCTCTGTTTAACTCACTGTCCATCAGTGCAGGTGAATCATCAATGACTAAACAAGGTACTTTCCCTAATGGATTGGCTTGTAACAAAGCAGGCTCATTGTTAAAGGGATGGCTGACCGTTTCCTTTATATTATCTATTGCTAACTGACGTATCACTATTCGTACTGCTCGCGCAAAAGGTGAAGCATCACTATAAAGTAGTTCCATAGGCTACCCCCTTAGGGCACCTCTACTAATTGTCAAGAATGGCCCTTAGAAGCTAGAGCCTGGTTTAGTTAAAAATATTTGCTCTTCAGATGTCGACTGACGACCTACTAGTTGATTACGATGGGGGTAACGACCAAATTGTTCAATAATGACTTTATGTTTTAGCTCAAATGATAAATTGCTTTCTAAGCCTGGCTGGCTAAAGAGCTTAACCGCTTGTTCATGAATCACTAATGACTCACTGTGCATATAAGGCATATACAAAAATGCACGTTGTTGAGTGGAGAGCTGTGCATCCAACTGTAATGCAACTGCCTCCTGAGCTAACACAAGAGCCATCGAATCCCAACGGAAAGCCTCAGGCTTATTTCGAAAAATATTACGTGAAAACTGATCAATAATTATGACCTCAGCTAAACGCCCTTCTGTTTGCTTACGCCAATGGTATAGCTCCCCTGTGACTGCTTGAGTATGTATTGATAAAAAACGGTCTTTAATTAATTGATCAAAATTGTCATCTTTTGCCCACCACTGTTGTGGTGTGATTTCGTTGAACCAGAAGTCAAGAATAGCTGTGAATGTTGTATTTGTCATAGTGATAGGATGGTCTAATTTAAGCGCTTTGCCAACACCAGTGGATTTGAGGTAAGGTAAACCTTTGGTTCATTATACCCCAATGAAAGCTTTACCCCACTATAGCCGTCTGATTTTTTATTTTTAATTTACAGGACAGTAACTCTTTGATTAATCGAACAACAGCCTTAATACCATAACAAAATCAGCCATCCTAACCCTATTTTGCTAAAAACACTGATTTTATAGACTGTCCTTATCTATTTACAGCTAAAATAATAAGCAACTGCAAAAATATCATTCCAACCCTAAGGCAAGATAGCAACTGTCGTACATGGTTTATCCAACTTTGAGCTATGCTAGTAAGAAGTACTAAAACAAAGCAATAACTCCCCGCCCAGGAGACCAGGAAAAATAAAGTCAGTTACCATTAACTCCTTACTAAAAAAACTGAAAGGGATGCTTTGATGGATTTTTCAATTTATAAAAAAGAACAAAATGTTATCATTTCCTTAAAAGAACATTTTGATGCAAAAGTGTCACGAAAACTGAAATACATTTTTGACCAATTAGCAAATAAAATTACCGATGATGTTTTAGTCAACCTAAGACCTGTACTATTTATGGACTCAACAGGAATTGGCACCATTATCCACATGCACAAAATTTTAAAAGCAAAACAAAAACGTATCTTTATTATAGGGGCTGAGGGGCAACCTCTAGGCTTACTGACTATGCTGAAGGTTAACCGCGTTATCCCCTGCTTACAAACGATGGATGACTACCAAATTCATTACGCTAGCACCCCACCTCAACTTAAGCCCTCCGGGTCTATAACAAAATCACAAAAGCCCAAGCAAGCACAAGAGTCCACATCTCAAGACCAACAACAAGCAACGTCGACTGATGAAGAAGAAACGCAAAATAAAGAAAGCAAAAAAGTAACCGACCAGCGAGAAGATAATATTGAAGATTTAATTTAAACCAGAAACAGCTATCAATATAATCAAAATCAAGTGTTGTTTAGTTTACATATTTTTGGTGAATTTTTTGTAAAATGCCTTTATTTTTTATAGCCATTAACCCTTGCTGGAGTTTATTGACTAACGTATCATCTGTATCCTTATTAAAGGCCATATAGTAACCCTCTGGTGATAATTCAGCAAAAAAATAAGCTTGGCTTAATAGTTTATCTGGAACATACCCCATATTTTTACATATATAATAAGCCACCATTTCATTCATTGCCCATAAATCAATGCGTTTATTCACCAACATAGTCAAACCACGTTTATAATCGTAATAACTAATTATGTTGACATTTTTTTTAAAACCCTTTTGTAATAAATACTGCTCTCGAACACTTTCGCGAAAGGTCCCCACCAAAAACTGTTTCGCTTCTTCTAGCTTATTAACTTTAATATCAGCTCGCTGTTTTAAAGCAAACAAATAAAACTTTGCTGGTGCAACCACCCCTACCCATTTAAAAAGATTTTCTCGCTTTTCATTGCGACCTATGGAGTAAATTAAAACATTAGGCTTAGTCAACGCCGTTTTATATGCCCTTACCCAAGGATATGAACGAAAATCGGCATTAATCTTTAATTCAGCTAACACAGCTTTGACTACTTCTGTACTCATACCTGTAATTTCATGATTTTCTGTATAGTTATAGGGGGGGAACTCTTCTGTTACAACTTGCAAAATAGCCTCGTCAGCCCAGCTGCTTACAGCGCAAGCACATATCACTGCTCCTAAAAACCTGGCTAGAGGCCTTTTCATTTGGTTACCATTATGGTTTCGCAATACTACCAGTCAGTAAAGCACAGCCTCCAACGATGGTAAAACCAGACTCTCTTTATCATATTAACTATAGCGGGGGACCAGATAGCGAAACGCATACGGGTTTTCAGTCACAGGCACATCAGCTAATTGCTTTCCATCCCTGCTTATATCACGAGGGGTAAGATTAGAAAGCGGTTTAATAGAAAAAGGCATCGTTTGATGAATAAAAATGGGCATCACTGCTACAGGCGTCAATGGATTTGTTAAGACTTGGCCCTGCTCATCAGCAAAAAATATATTGGCCCTTGGATGAGGTCGAATCAGTCGATAGTCGGCAAACAGTACTTCATTATCAGGTAACTCCGTTAATGCTTCGATATTCATTCGATAGTGAGTTAACCTGCTGTTGTCTGAGCTGAATTCAGTATAGGGCTTTTGACAGCTGCCCTCACCAAACAAGCTATTGGCTTCTGCTATCAACCGGCCACGTAGCTCTGCAACTGTCGTCTGTTTCCCACCGACTCCTTTACGACGCCAATGTAGTTGAATTTTCGCTACAACACCGGGCTGCTCTGTTAGCAATTCCTTGGAATATAAAGGTACTTGTCGATAAGCTTGTAGTAAAACAACTGTTGGCTGGCCAGGTGATGACAAATACTTATGCATATGTCGCCTTATTTTGAAAGGAAGTTTCAACATCGCTTCTTTAAGTGACATTTTCAACTGATTAAACTGTTTCAGTTGCTGAAAGCTATCTGCATCAATACTCACTACTCCACTTAAACGTTTAGTTGAAACAATATTTTGTTCATCAGCTTTATAAAAATCAGTCAACAAATTTACCAAAGCCCGCTTTGTTGTCTCATGAGTAGAGTCTAAGCGTTTAACCTCTAGGCTCTCAGGCACTTCACTGGCTTCTCGAATAGGAATTTCACAGGCTGTATGGATTGTGAATTCAACACTAGTCAGCAACTGCTGCTTCAGCTGATTACCAAAGCGCTCCAAAGTGTGGAACCTTTCTCTTACAATTTCCCGTTGCAGCGCTTCCTTCTCAGTAAATGTGGGAGTTCTCATCTTTGCTCTTTAGTTATCCTGATTGTATTGGAGTTTTTTGGCATTGAGCATGTTAGGATGGTCTAAAGGCGCTTATCTGTCAATAATCCCGACACACATATAGCCTTTCATGTCGTACTTCTTTTAAAATAAATTTGTTTACTAGTTATTCAAAATATACCTAATAAGCAGTGCTTCCCTCTCACTTAAAACACACGTTAGTTAACATTATTTATTTTATCTTTTATAACACTTGATTAAAAAATAGACTAAAAATGAGCTATAAAAGTCATCTCACTGTCTAAAATTGTTTAGCTATTTACAATAAAATATGCAAAATATTTCACTTAATTGATTAAAATTACCCTACTGTGTTTGCATATTTCCAACTACGTCAGCTTCTGACCTCTTTAATTTGGTATATTCACTAAACCTACTCCCTCTGATGAGTAATTAACGGACTTAATTTGAACTGCTGGTGTGAAGAGGTCTTTTTAGCAGTGGATACTACAGTAAAACGGAAGCAAGGCAGGCCGCCTAAATCACCTGAAGAACAGGCTGCCATCAGAAGTAAAATCATTGGCGTTGCCAAAGAACTTTTTATTAATGAGGGCGTAGATCAAGTCTCGGTCAGAAAAATCGCCGCTCGTGTTGGGTGCACGCCTAGAACCCTTTATTATTACTTTGAAAACAAACGGTCATTATTGCATTTTATCTGGGTAGATATTTTTTCTCAGTTAAGTGATTTTGCAGTGGATCAGCAAGAAAATGCAGACTCCATCAATAAAATCAAATCATTGCTAATGGCTTATGCTCAATATTGGCTAAAACACCCTGACCATTTTCGCGTTGTATTTTCTATTGAAGAGCTAAATTCAACACCTGATCAGGATGAACAAGCTAACGAGATCATAATGCAATCGCAATATTTCACAGCACTTTTCAACGAAATCAAAAAATGCTGTGACTCACAAACATTTGCAGAGTCTGATCACACATTAATTGGCCAAACCCTACTATGTGGTGTTCAAGGCATTGTAAGTAACTTACTTACTATCAAACAAATGAAATGGGCACCAGCAGAGCAGCTCTTAGAGCTACAAATTCACTGCATGCTGACAGGGCTAAAGTTCAACCACTAAAATGATCATACCGCTTAATCTGGCAAATAACCCATACAACAGCTTTAATTAAGTCCTTGTTTGTTATGGGTTCACTTTGCTAGACACGAGTGGGAACGCTGGCTCGGTTGACTGAAAGACAGATTGAAGACGCCAATCATTCCGGCGCCAAGATCTGCTAACTACAAGATCTGCTAACTAATTGTCAAAAGCTCACATCACTAAATACAAAATACCTGACAAGCCACCTATGTTTCATCAAGCTGCGGCTCTTGGTTTGGTCTGAACAACACGGTCTCAGCCACACTACCTACCGTCACTTTTCCTAACTCTTGGTAACCAAGAGAGCTGTAAAACGACAAATAGCGACTATTTCCTGTATCCAATACAACCCCTTCAGAGTCCTGATCAGTTTCACATAGACTGTCCACTGCCTCCATTAATAAACGTCCATATCCCTGATGCTGCCACTTCGGATTAATGCCCACTAATGGCACTCGATAAAAACGTTTATCCGCTAAGAGTGCAGCCACTTCTTTTCGATAATTAATGAACCGCTCTGCAGCCTGTAAACCAACAGACAGCATTAACCGCCAACGCCAGCGTAATGACTCAAATAGCTCTACTTGATGATCAGGAGTTGAGACAAAAGCAAAACCCGCTAGCCGCTCTCCTCTCATCACTCCAATAACTGGCTGGTTTTCAGCAAAATGTACTTTGATGAGCTCTCTAATCAGCGCGCGTACTCGCTGCGCATAGTTAGGCTTGGAATCATCCATCAAATAACGAATTGAAGGTTCTTCAAGATAGGCATGGTAAAGCATCGAGCGCGCTTCACGACTAAAATTTTCATCAATGTATACAATCCTTGTCAGTTGGTCTTCCACATTCAGTTGAAGGGCGTACTCTGTCATTGACTCCTCCATTGACTTTAAACAGTCAACATCATTCTTATTATCTTTCCAGTGCAAATATACCTTCTTGGCTATCATTGCACTGGTTATATTGTGACAACTGCATCCTTAGCAGGTGAAAGCCATAAAGCACTTATTGTTAACCTTCTTATTACAAATGTATTGTGATCTTTTATTTTTCTCATTATTGACTCAATTATTTGCACCATATCACGGCAATCAACCAATGCCAACCACTTCACAATCAGCAAGCTTCATCACCTTTTAAACAATTCAATGACCTCTATTTGTTGACAGCTAAAGACTATTTACAGGGTTAGGTTAAGTTGCTATTAAGGTAACGTTTTTTATCTGAAATCGTATTTAAAAGGTCTCCAATGAAAGTCATATCATTTAATGTCAATGGTATCCGTGCCCGGCTTCACCAGTTACAAGCTATTATTGAGACTCATCAACCGGATGTGATTGGCTTGCAAGAAATAAAAGTAAGTGACGAACAATTTCCTTTATCAAGCATTCAAGAATTTGGTTATGAAGTGAGTTACTATGGTGAAAAATCCCATTATGGTGTTGCTTTACTCAGCAAAACACCCTTAACCAATGTTGTTAAAGGCTTTCCTTATTATCCTTCAGATGAGCAACAAAGACGATTTATTGCAGCAGACTACTCTCATCCTGAAAAAGGCAAAATTACAATTATTAATGGCTATTTTCCCCAAGGGGAAAGCCGCTCTCATCCAGCTAAATTTCCCGCCAAACAGCAGTTTTATGCAGACCTACTAAAATACCTGACCGAATACCATACGCCCAATGATGACTTAATTATCATGGGGGATATGAATATTTCACACACTGATCTTGATATTGGCATCGGCGCCGACAATGCCAAACGCTGGCTGAGAACAGGAAAGTGTAGTTTTTTACCTGAAGAACGGGAGTGGCTACAAACGATTTTAGACTGGGGATTACAGGACAGCTTTCGCCAATTTAATCCTTCTGATAGCAGCCTTTTTAGCTGGTTTGATTACCGTAGCCGAGGCTTTGAACGAGAGCCAAAGCGAGGTTTGCGTATCGACCTTATTTTGGCCTCTGCTTCACTGATGAGCCACTGCCAAGAAGTAGGTATCGATTACAACATTCGAGGTATGGACAAACCTTCTGACCACTGCCCAATTTGGGCTATTTTTTAAGCAGCCAAACTGTCGCCTATTGCAATTGAACTCCAGGCTTAGGCGGCTTATGTGGTTTTCTTTATACGACTACTGCAAAGTCACATTAGTCCCCATGACACCAAAATGACCAACTCATGATAATTAGTTAACGCTTTACAACAGCTTTTGCTACTCTGGAAAAAGCGTAAGGAAAAATACAACACTTATTTCAAGGATGTCGAGCCAGGTGGTTTGTAGTAACTGAGGCATTCTATGAATTTGAGCAAGATAGACTTGAACCTTTTTGTCGTTTTTGATGCTATCTATTCTGAAGCAAACTTGACTCGAGCAGGCCATATCCTGGGAATTACTCAACCCGCCGTCAGTAACGCGCTTGCCCGACTTCGTGAAACCTTTGATGACCCTCTGTTCATTCGCACTTCTCAGGGCATGGTGCCTACACCAATGGCACAAAATATCATCGCACAAGTGCGCCAAGCCCTGAGCTTATTACGTACCAGTATTCAGCACTGTGATTCTTTTGAGCCAGCAGAAGCAGATAAGCTTTTTCGATTGAGTATCGGCGACTTGAACGAAGCTATCTTACTGCCTCGCTTATTTACCAAACTTCAGGAAATAGCCCCTCACCTGAATATAGAAACACAACCGATCTCCCCCAGAGAGACAACTAAAGAACTGGCCTCTGGCCGATTAGACTTCGCCATTGATGCGCCACTTAACTTTGACCCCCAGGTAAAACATCAAAAGCTATTTGAAGATAACTATGTTTGCGTAGTAAGGGATGGGCACCCCGTCTTGAATAATGGAGGGCTATCACTAGATCACTACCTGGAGCTTAACCACATACAAATCTTGCCCCGTTTTGGCCAGGCTGATGAGGTTGATACCGTGCTAGGTCGTTTAGGTATCCAGCGAAACGTAGTATTCACAGCCCAACATTATTTAGTCGCACCTTTAGTCATTCGTAAGTCAGATTTGGCAATGACGGTTCCTGAACGCTTTGCCCGTGCCCAGCAAAACATTCGTATTTTGCCTTTACCCTTTGAAGAGTTCCCCACCATGGAGGTACACCTCTACTGGCATGAGAGTACTGATGAAGACTCTGCAAATGTCTGGATGCGCCGCTGTATTCTAGATTTATGTGAAGCAATTGAGCACCAATCCGCTATCTAAAAAATACATCGTTCAGTCAGTTTTTTTATGAGCCAACACTTTACGTTAACGTAAAGGTAATCTATATTCTAATTTAATATAGTTATGTGTTAAACACTGCCTGCTGTATAGGTGCTGGAATAGCCTTCATGTCTGCTACTTATAGTATTTCTGAGCTTGCTAAGGAGTTTGCGATAACCACCCGCACTATTCGTTTTTATGAGGATAAGGGGTTACTAACGCCTATGCGGCAAGGACAGGTCCGGGTTTATAGCCATAAAGATCGCGTCCATTTGAAGCTGATTCTGCGAGGCAAGCGGTTGGGTTTCAGTCTGGATGAGTGCCAGGAACTGATTGAGATGTACACACCTGGTACCAGTAACATCAAACAAATTCAAGCCTTACTGGACAAAATTGCCGTCAAACGCCAACAGCTTAATCAGCAGCTAAAGGATATTGCGGCATTACAACAAGAATTAGATACAGCGGAGCAACGCTGCCTGGATGTATTAAAAAGTACTGATTTTTCACAGTAGCGATTAAAACTATTCAGAGTAAGCGTTTAGGTTAGATATAGGAGAAAGTCGGGCATTCTTCCACCGCACAAGGAAGGCCATCCCTGGCCTCTTGTGCTAAAGCGGTTATCCAGCCAGCTCTCTTTTTAGCAGTTAGAGTTGCTGTCGTTAACCATGCAGTAGCTGGTTAACCCATATCGCAGTTACAGAACCCCCGACTCTCCTATCCCCCTTAGCACAATGATGTGCTCTAGATAAAAAACAAAAAGTATTCGAACTTTCTTGAAATGTAAGGACATGTAAACATGAGCATCGTGTACCACAGCCTGAATTTTAATCTGGGTGAAACCCTGGATATTCTCCGCCAGCAAATCCATCAATTTGCTCAAACTAAAATTGCTCCTCTCGCCGCGGATATCGATCGCGATAATGCCTTCCCTAACAGTCTTTGGCCCAAACTTGGTGAGCTGGGTCTGCTGGGTATTACTGTTGATGAGTCCCTAGGTGGCAGTGGCATGGGGTATTTAGCCCATGCTTTGGCAATGGAGGAAATTTCCCGAGCGTCTGCTTCAGTGGGACTCAGCTACGGCGCTCACTCCAACCTTTGCGTTAACCAAATTCGACGTAATGGTACGGAAGAGCAAAAAGCGAAATACCTGCCTAAATTAATTTCCGGTGAGCATATTGGCGCCCTAGCCATGAGTGAGCCTGGTGCTGGCTCCGACGTAGTGAGTATGCAGCTCAAAGCCAAGCAGGAAGGTGATCACTTTATTTTAAATGGCACCAAAATGTGGATCACCAACGGCCCTGATGCTCACACCTATGTGATTTACGCAAAAACTGCTCCGGACAAAGGCTCAAAAGGCATCACTGCTTTTATTGTCGAACGAAGCACCCCCGGATTCAGCCAGGCTCAAAAGCTAGATAAGTTAGGGATGCGCGGCTCTAACACCTGTGAGCTGGTATTTGATAATTGCAAAGTGCCTGCTGTTAATATTCTTGGCAAGCTTAACGAAGGCGTTAAGGTATTGATGAGTGGCTTAGACTATGAGCGGGTCGTTTTAGCCGCAGGCCCTGTAGGCATTATGCAGGCTTGCCTGGATATCGTGGTGCCCTATGTTCATGAGCGTAAGCAGTTTGGCCAAGCCATCGGTGAATTTCAGCTGATCCAAGGCAAACTGGCGGATATGTATACCACCCTTAATGCCTGCCGTGCCTATCTTTACGCAGTGGCTGCCGCCTGTGACCGAGGTGAAACCACTCGTAAGGATGCAGCAGGTGTCATTCTTTATTGTGCAGAAAAAGCCACCCAAATGGCTTTAGATGCCATCCAGATTCTCGGTGGCAATGGTTATATCAACGAATACCCCACTGGCCGACTATTACGAGATGCCAAGCTTTATGAGATCGGCGCCGGCACTTCCGAAATCCGGCGGATGCTGATTGGTCGTGAACTGTTTGAAGAAACCCATTAAGCGAGGCAGTTATGGCACGACTAAAGTCCTTGCTGAATACCGATTCAGACGACTATCGAGCAAACTACGATGCAATGCATCAACAGGTGGTGGAGCTACGCCACCTGGTCGCCATCATCAAGCAAGGCGGTGGTGAGGCTGCTCAGGCCAAACAAAAGGCTAAAGGTAAGCTGTTGGTACGAGAGCGAATTGATTTGCTGCTAGACCACGACAGCCCCTTTCTAGAAATAAGCCAACTGGCCGGCTATCAAGTGTATGACGAGCCCGTTCCCGCAGCTGGGGTGGTTGCTGGCATCGGCAAGGTTCAGCAGCAGCTATGTATGATTATTGCCAATGATCCAACGGTAAAAGGCGGTACCTACTATCCACTCACCGTTAAAAAGCATTTGCGAGCCCAAACCATTGCCGCAGAAAACCGGCTGCCTTGTATTTATCTGGTGGATTCCGGTGGTGCCAACCTGCCCCGTCAGGCTGAGGTATTTCCTGATCGCGAACACTTTGGCCGAATCTTTTTTAATCAGGCAAGGATGTCTGCTGCCGGTATTCCCCAATTAGCCGTAGTAATGGGCTCTTGCACCGCAGGTGGCGCTTATGTTCCCGCAATGGCCGATGAAAGCATCATCGTTAAACAGCAAGGGACTATTTTCCTGGCTGGTCCACCACTGGTTAAAGCCGCAACAGGTGAAGCGGTATCCGCAGAAGACCTGGGCGGTGCGGATGTTCATTGCCGTACCTCTGGGGTGACGGACCATTATGCTGAAAATGATGATCATGCGCTGGCTTTAGCCAGGCAATCGGTTGCTTCATTCAATCAGTCAAAATTGACCAACCCTCCCCACCCAATAAAGCCACCTCAATACAGTGCCGAAGAGCTATATGGGGTGATTCCCACCGACACTCGCAAACCCTTTGATATCAAAGAGGTCATTTGCCGGATCATTGATGACTCAGATTTCACTGAGTTCAAGTCCCTGTATGGGAGTACTCTGGTCTGCGGCTTTGCTCGCATTATGGGTTACCCAGTGGGGATTGTTGCAAATAACGGTGTGCTGTTTTCTGAAAGTGCTCTAAAAGGCACTCACTTTATTCAGCTTTGCCAGCAACGGCAGATTCCACTGCTGTTCTTGCAAAACATCACGGGATTTATGGTGGGCCAAAAATATGAGTCAGAAGGCATTGCCAAGCACGGGGCAAAAATGGTCAATGCAGTAGCCTGCGCCAGCGTACCTAAGCTAACCGTCATTATTGGAGGGAGTTACGGTGCAGGAAACTACGGCATGTGCGGCCGTGCTTATGACCCTCGCTTGCTATGGATGTGGCCCAATGCCCGAATTGGCGTAATGGGTGGCGAGCAAGCAGCTGGTGTACTTACTCAGGTGAAAGCGGCTGCCATGGCAAAACGGCAACAGGACTGGCCTGAAACTGAGCAAGCGGCCTTTAAAACAGAAGTCAGCACCGAATATGACAAACAAGCCCACGCTTATTATGCCAGTGCACGCTTATGGGATGACGGCGTCATTGATCCAAAAGACACGCGAACAGTGGTAGGGCTTGGCCTGGCCGCCGCCTACCAGACTAACTCAGCGGTACCTGTTTCAACCTCTAATCCAGCCACAACCAGCAATGCTTTCGGTATTTTCAGAATGTAAATAAGGTCAGAAGATAAAAAGGATAGTGACTATGAATTCCGTTGACCTCAGTGCCACTCGCTTTCTTCAAGTCAACCCACTGGCTCAAGGAGCCACTGAGCTAGTACTTAATCGACCAGAAGTGCACAACGCCTTTAATGACGAAATGATTGCAGAGCTGCAGGCGGTATTTAATCAATTAGCCCACGATGACCAAGTACGCTCGCTCATTCTCAAAGCCAATGGCCGCCATTTCAGTGCCGGGGCAGACCTCGGCTGGATGCGCCGAATGGCCAACCACAGCTACCAGGACAACCTGCAAGATGCCAGTGAACTGGCTAAAATGCTGCAAGCCCTCAATGAGTTTCCCAAACCCACAATCGCAATCGTTCAGGGAGCTGCCTATGGTGGTGCAGTTGGCCTAGTCGCTTGCTGCGATATGGTCATTGCCACCCCCAAAGCCCAGTTTTGCTTAAGTGAAGTCAAGTTAGGCCTGGTACCTGCGGTCATCAGTCCTTATGTGATTCAAGCGATGGGGGCACGGGCTGCCCGCCGCTATTTTTTAAGTGCTGAAACTATCGATGTAGAAACTGCAGAGCAACTTGGGTTGGTTCATTTAGTTGCTCAACCGGAAGAGCTGCCAGCTATCACTGACCGGCTCTGCCAACGTTACTCCAGCAATGGCCCTGAAGCCATGAAAGCGGCTAAGCAGCTGATCCATCAAGTGGTTAACATGCCCATAGGGCCTGCCTTAACTGAATACACTCAACAGCTGATTGCGGATATTCGAGCCTCAGCTGAAGGCAAAGAAGGCTTGAGCGCTTTTTTAGAAAAGCGTAAGCCGGCTTGGCAGGAGGAAAGCCAGCATGTTTAAGCGAGTTCTGATTGCCAACCGAGGAGAAATCGCTTGCCGGATTATTCATACCGCTCAAGCCATGGGTATCCAGTGCGTGGCTGTCTACTCAGAAGCAGACCGTTATAGCCGCCATGTTCAACTCGCGGATCAAGCCATTTGGATTGGCCCAGCCCCCAGCCGAGACAGCTACCTCAATCAACAAGCTATCCTTCAGGCCGCCCAGCAAACCAATGCTGAAGCGATTCACCCTGGCTATGGCTTTCTCGCTGAAAATGCTGAATTTGCGGCTGCTTGTGAGCAAACGGGCATTCGGTTTATTGGTCCACCAGCCAATGCCATTCGCTTAATGGGTTCTAAACAACAAGCCAAGCAGCTGATGGAAAAAGCTGGTGTCCCTGTTATGCCAGGCTACCACCAAGCCGACCAGCAGCAAGCTACCCTACTCAATGCCGCCAAACAAATTGGCTTTCCAGTATTACTGAAAGCAGCGGCTGGTGGTGGTGGCAAAGGGATGCGTGTGGTTAGTGCAGAAAAGGAATTTGCCAGTGCTTATCAGAGTGCTAAGCGAGAAGCCAAAGCCAGCTTTAGCGATGACACCCTGATTGTTGAAAAGTATCTGGCTGAGGCACGCCATGTGGAAATACAAGTATTTTGTGATAGCCAAGGCGGCGGGGTGTATCTATTTGAACGGGATTGCTCTATCCAACGTCGTCACCAAAAAATTATTGAAGAAGCCCCTGCTCCAGGGTTAGGCCCATCGCTCCGACAACAAATGGGCCAGGCAGCATTAGCCGCTGCTCAAGCAATTGACTATGTTGGGGCAGGTACAGTTGAGTTTTTGCTGGCTGCTGATGGTCAATTTTACTTTATGGAAATGAACACCCGGCTCCAGGTAGAACACCCAGTGACCGAAATGATCACCAGCACTGATCTGGTTGCCTGGCAATTAGCAGTGGCTAGTGGCGAGCCTTTACCTGTTACCCAAAGTGAATTAGCTATTGATGGTCATGCCATTGAAGTCAGACTGTACGCTGAGGACCCGCAAAACAATTTTTTACCCGCTACTGGCCCAATACTTCACCTGGAATGGCCAGCGCCTCAGCCCTATTTGCGAGTTGAGCATGGCCTCACTCAAGGGGACAGGATTGGCGTTCACTATGACCCCATGTTAGCCAAACTGGTTACTTGGGGAGAAACCCGGCTTCAAGCCATCCAGCGTATGGAACAGGCCCTGGACCACACGACTCTACTGGGGCTTACCCATAATCGCGCATTTTTGCTGGCAGTCCTAAATAGTCAATGGTTTGTTGAAGGGCTATACCATACTCACCTTCTCAACCAGCAATTGCCTCACTTGCTCGAAGCTAACACGGATTCGCTGCAGCAAGCATTAGTACTGGTCACCCTATTTCAGCTAACCCCCGAAGCCAGTCAACAAACCTCTCCTACCTGCAATCCGTGGGTTAACCAAGCACCCTGGCGTTGTAACTATCAGGCAGAGTCTACTTTTCACTGGCTGGTGGACCAGCAGCCTATG
Source organism: Spartinivicinus marinus (assembly GCF_026309355.1). NCBI lineage: Bacteria > Pseudomonadati > Pseudomonadota > Gammaproteobacteria > Oceanospirillales > Zooshikellaceae > Spartinivicinus > Spartinivicinus marinus. The sequence continues at coordinate 5,593,630 of NZ_JAPJZK010000001.1, read as the reverse complement.
GCCGTTCATGTGAAATGGCTAAGTGATAGTCAACGGGAAGATAGTCAGTGGGAATTAACCATTGGCGCTGACAAATACCATTGCCAGGGTAAACGGCAACAGCATCAACTCATCGCTCAGCTGAATTCAAAAATGGTGAGTGCCACCATTACCTCCACAGACAGCCAATATTGGCTTCATATCGAGCAGCAAGATTGGTGCATAGAGCATCCACCCAGCCTCCTCAATAACCCCACAGCTGCCAGCCCCCATGACCAGGCATTAGTCGCCCCGATGCCAGGCTCGGTTGTTTCGGTACTGGTAACCCCAGGTCAACAGGTGGAGCAAGGACAACCCCTGATGGTGCTGGAAGCGATGAAAATGGAGCACACCATTCATGCCCCTTCTGCGGGATCAGTAGATGCCATTTACTTCAAGGCTGGTGACTTAGTGAGTGAAGGCACCGACTTGCTGGCTTTACATGTGGAAAAAGCCAGCCAAGAGGAGCCTGCTAATGCCTAAAGAAACTGTCCGTATCGTTGAAGTAGGCCCTCGGGATGGTTTGCAGAACGAGCCAACCCCGGTCTCAGTAGCCACGCGTGTCGCTTTGATTGAAGATCTGGTTGCAGCAGGCATTCGTCACATTGAATGCGGCAGTTTTGTTTCGCCCAAATGGGTGCCTCAGATGGCAAATACTGCTGAGATATGTCAGCAACTTAAGCGCCAACCTAACACGATTTACAGCACCCTCACGCCCAATATGAAAGGTTTGGAGCAAGCCATTGAAGCCAAAGTTAACGAAATTGCCGTGTTTGGCGCAGCCTCAGAAACCTTCTCCCAAAAAAACATCAACTGCTCGATTGCCGACAGTCTGCAGCGCTTTGCTTCGGTGGTTACACAGGCCAAACAACAAGGACTACGAGTGAGAGGCTATGTTTCTTGTGTGGTGGGCTGTCCCTATGAAGGGAGTATCTCACCAGCCCAAGTAGCCCCAGTTGTCGAGCAGCTGCTGAACCTCGGGTGTGATGAAATATCACTGGGTGACACCATCGGTATTGGCACACCAGCATCAATAAAACCATTACTGGATTTGGTAATACCCATTACCGGAACGGGTAAATTAGCGGTTCATTTTCACAATACGTATGGTCAGGCATTGGTCAATATTTACCAAGCCCTGAATCAAGGAATACGAATTGTGGATAGTGCTATCGCCGGGTTAGGAGGCTGTCCCTATGCGAAAGGTGCTAGTGGTAATGTCGCAACTGAAGATGTGACTTATCTGGTTGAGTCATTAGGCTTTGCTACAGGCCTACAGCTGCCTAAGCTGATTGACATTAGTCAGCGGTTATGCCATCAACTAGGGCGCGATAATCGCTCCAATGTGGCCCAAGCGATGAGCACTACTCTTTGACAATCATTACTCTGAGATTGTTACCAAAGGCAGCTGTGTGGCCCGACATGAAATAAACAGGGTATTCTTCCTCCGCTCTTGAAGTGCCATCCCTGGCCCATCAAGAGCTAAAGCGACATCCCTGTCGCAGATACAGAACACCCTGTTATCCCATGTCCATTAGCTTTTGCGACCGCCACTTGCCAGGCAATAAGAATAAGAACCCATACTACGCCCGTAGTAGACCAGTTGAGAAAGTAAAATGAAGGACAATCCGATTTGGCAGCCCTCTGCTGAACGTATCCAGCAAGCGAGAATCACCCAGTTTCGTCAATACCTTGAACAACAGCAACAATGCTCCTTACCTGATTACTCTGCCCTATATCAGTGGTCCATTGAAAATATTGCGACCTTTTGGAGGAGTATCGCTGAGTTCTGCCAGATGAAGTTTCATCGCCCCCCTCAGCAAACCTTAACCAATGAACAACCCATGCAGGATGCCCAATTATTTACCAAAGTACGGTGGTTTCAGGGTAGTACCCTTAACTACGCTGAGCATCTACTCAGTCGCCGTGATAACCATCCTGCCATCATTAGCTATGATGAGTCAGGCTGCCGCCAGCAACTCAGCTATGCCCAGCTGTTTGAGCAAGTCACGGCTGTCAGTTATCAGCTCAAAGCCATGGGGGTAGCAAAGGGTGACCGGGTGGCGGGGATGCTACCTAACTGTTCTGAAGCCATTATTGCCATGTTAGCGACAACGAGCTTGGGTGCAGTCTGGTCTTCCTGCTCACCTGACTTTGGTACCCATGGGGTAGTCGATCGGTTTGGCCAGATTGAACCTAAAGTGTTTATTGCCTGCAGCGGTTACTACTACAACGGCAAAGTGATTGACTGCCGCCCCAAGTTGAAGGAAATTCAGCAACAATTACCCAATGTCCAGCACACGATTATTCTTCAATTTTTGGAGCAGCCTCTGGATGTTAGTGAGCATTCTAAGAGCACTGACTGGGCAGAGCTACTGGCAACACCACCGGCCGATTATCAATTATGCTTCGAGTCATGCGCCTTTGATGACCCGCTCTTTATTTTGTATTCATCTGGCACCACGGGAAAACCGAAGTGTATTGTTCACGGTGTAGGTGGCACCCTCCTTCAGCATTTGAAAGAGCATCAATTGCATACTGACATCACTGACCAGGATGTGCTTTTTTATTTCACCACCTGTGGCTGGATGATGTGGAACTGGCTGGTTAGTGGGTTAGCCTCTGGTGCTACCTTGGTGCTTTATGATGGTTCCCCTTTCCACCCTAAGCCCTCTGTGCTGTGGGATATGGCTGAAAGAGAGCAAATTTCTGTGTTTGGTACCAGCGCTAAATATATTGCAGCCCTGGAAAAAGCAGAAGTGAAGCCCGCTCAGTCACATCAACTAGCTGCGCTGAAAGCCATCTTATCCACCGGCTCTCCCCTCAGCCACGAAAGCTTTGATTATGTGTATCGAGATATCAAGCAGGATGTTTGCTTATCTTCTATTTCTGGTGGTACCGATATTATTTCCTGCTTTGCCTTGGGCAATCCTACCCTGCCAGTCTATCGTGGTCAGTTACAATGCCGTGGATTAGGTATGGCTGTGGAGTTTTACAATGAAGCTGGCGAGGCAACCACTGGTGAGAAAGGCGAGCTGGTTTGTAAACAGCCTTTCCCTTCTATGCCTATCGGTTTCTGGCAAGACCCAGATGGCAGCAAATATCACAAAGCCTATTTCAGCAAGTTTCCAGGCATTTGGTGCCATGGGGATTATGGCGAATTAACAGAGCAAGGTGGCGTCATTATCCATGGTCGTGCGGATGCGGTACTGAACCCAGGCGGTGTCCGAATTGGTACTGCCGAAATTTACCGTCAAGTGGAACAAGTGCCAGAAGTATTGGAAAGTATTGCAGTAGGTCAGCAATGGCAGGATGATGTGCGGGTAGTGTTGTTTGTGAAACTCAAACCCGGTGTACACCTCACTGCACAGCTGATCACCACCATAAAAAAAACCATTCGTGAGCACACCTCGCCTCGCCATGTGCCAGCCAAAGTATTGGAGGTCGCTGACATCCCCCGTACTATTAGTGGCAAAATAGTCGAGCTAGCAGTACGAAAGGTGATTCATAGCGAAGCCGTGGATAACACTGATGCTTTAGCTAACCCTGAGGCTTTGGAGTATTTTAAGGATCGGAAAGAGTTGTTAGAAGAGTAATTTGATCACTTTAGTGTAAGGGCTAGGGAAGCGATCCAGAACACGCAGCAAGTCCGTCCCTGGATGCTCTAATCGGCATCCATGCCTCATAAGGTTCTGTATCACTTCCCTACCCCTCCCTTAAGAACATCAGCTGCACTACCTTGCTCCAGTAAACAGCCTGAAAAAATTCTTCGTCGTTTGCTGAGCTAGCTCCTCAAATGATTCACCCCGTAATTCAGCCAAACACTTCGCTACTTCCACTACATACTGCGGCTCATTGGTCTTACCACGATAAGGCACTGGTGCCAGATAAGGCGAATCGGTTTCCACTAATAGGCGATCTAGAGGGACTTTTTTAGCGACTTCATGGACATTAGTCGCTTTCTTAAAAGTCACAATCCCAGAAATTGAAATGTAAAAGCCCAAATCCATGGCTTGCTTGGCCATATCCCAGTCTTCGGTAAAGCAATGTAAAACACCACCTGCTTGCTCAGCCCCTTCTGAACGCAGAAGTGCTAGCGTGTCTGCTTTGGCTTGGCGAGTATGAATGACCAGCGGCTTGTTCAGCTGTTTTGCAACCGCTATATGGTCCACAAATGATTGGAGCTGCTCAGCCTGGGAGTGTTGATCATAGTAATAATCCAGCCCAGTTTCTCCAATTGCCACTACCTTTTCTTGGATGGCATGGCTGATTAGCTCCTCAGCAGGCAGTGACCCTTCAGCGGCTGATAATGGATGAATACCTACACTGGCCCAGACATTGTCATATAACTGCGCTATCTCAACCACTGGGTTGATATTGTCCTTATCTACAGCAATTGCTAAAAAGCCAGCAACCCCACGACTGCTCGCTTGTTGCAAAGCAGCTGATAAATCACCTTGATAAGGCGCTAAATCAATACGATCTAAATGACAATGTGAGTCAATTAACATAACAACAGAACCTAACCTGTAATACGTACTGGGTATTACCCATTTTAATCAATAAAGTGAATTTGTAATGTTTGGTATTACTGGATACTGTAAAATACCACTTAAAGTAATTTCTTAAAATAAAGAAAAAACCCGTGTAAAAACACGGGCTTAGGAGAACTTTTTAACAATGAGTTTTACATAGTATGGGTCGGTCTATCAGACTGTAGCGCTCCGGCCAGGTAGGTTTCAATTTTATTTCGAGCCATATCATCCTGACCGTTAAATTGCACCCCTATACCTGCAGCACGGTTACCTTGAGCGCCCTTTGGAGTGATCCATACCACCTTACCTGCAACAGGAATCTTTTCTGGCTCATCCATCAAATTAAGCAGCAAGAACACTTCATCGCCTAACTGATAAGTCTTATTAGTTGGAATAAACAGCCCACCATTCCCCACAAAGGGCATATAAGCCGCATAGAGCACTGCTTTATCCTTAATGGTTAATGACAAGATTCCGTTTCGTGGACCAAACTTAGGAGGTTTCATGACAACAGCCTAACTGTATTCAATCAATCTAATGGATTGTTAGATGAAGCCAGCCAATAAACAGGTTTTCTAACATTAACTGCTTATTCTGGTTTGCCGCACCCAACAACCGCTGACGCTGTTCAGACAGCCACATATAATAACCATAGAGTCGAGTTACACCTGCTTTAGTTGAAACATAACTCAACATTTTAAGCATATCCTGATTTTTGATGAATGTCGCATCTTTTGCCATCGCCCACTTAATCATCTCTGCCAACCAGTCTACCAGCCAGTCAAATAGGCAGAGTAAATCTTCATCGAGCCATTCTTGAGCAGCAGCCACAGGGGTTTTCTGTCCTTTGGTAATCGCGGCCAAGCAAGCCTGCAATGCCTGACGTTGCTTCAGCCGCTGCTCCTTGTGGAAAGTTAAGGCTGTCAGGGGCTGGTAATGAGCGGCTACTAATAATTTTCCTAAGTCGTTGTCAGGCAACGACTGCTGTAGCAGCCAGTCTTTCGCTAACGCTAATCCTGGAAGTGGAAATGCCAGTACCTGACAACGGCTTTTGATGGTTGCCAGCAGCGCACTGGTTTGTTCACTCAGTAACAATAGAATCGTATTGCTGCCAGGCTCTTCCAGACACTTCAGCAAAGCATTGCTAGCATTGATGTTCATGGCATCCGCGGGGTCAATAATAATCACCCGATAGCCACCCTGCTGGGCGGTTTTGGCTGCAAAATCAATCAGCTGCCGGATTTGATCAACTTTAATAGGCTTGCCAGTTCCTTCCGGTGCAATCTGCAACATATCCGGATGAAAACCTGCATTAAACAACAGGCATGATTTGCATTGCTGACAAGGTGCAGCAGTGTTTACATTTGGCTGCAAACACAGCAGCAACTGACCAAATAGTTGGGCAAAATGCAGTTTCCCTACCCCAGGCATACCATGCAGTAAATAAGCATGAGCCAGCTTTTGTTGCTGACGCTGGGACATTAGCTGCTGCCATTGCGATAGCTGCCAGGGTAACGGCTTAGCCTCAAAGCTAAGCATGTTGTTTTACAACCTTGGCCAATACCTGTTCAACCTGCTGCTGAACCTGTTCCAGGGGCTGACTTGCATCAATAAGGTAGAATTGTTCAGGATATTGCCTGGCTCTTTCCAAGTAGGCCTGCCTGACCCTCTCAAAAAAATCGATGGTCTGGCTCTCAATACGATCTAGTGCTCCTCGCTTAGCCGCTCGCTGTAACGCATCTGCCACAGACATGTCTAGCAGCAGTGTAGCGTGAGGTCTAAGTGAGCCCTGCACAAGTTGCTCAAGCTGACTGATTTGAAGGACATCGCCCCCTCGCCCACCGCCTTGATAGGCATATGTAGCATCTGTAAAACGATCACAAACCACCACCTTTTGCTCAGCCATAGCAGGCTTGATTACCTGCTCAATATGTTGCGCACGGGCCGCAAACATCAACAATAACTCAGTGATATCAGCAACAGGCTCCTGCTGAGGGGTCAACAATAAGTTACGGATTGCTTCTGCAAAGGGGGTTCCCCCTGGCTCTCTGGTGGCTATATTAGGCAGACCATTCGTCTGTAACCAGTTTTTAATAAATGCTATACAGGTAGACTTGCCTACCCCTTCAGAGCCTTCCACGGTAATGAATAGACCTGATTTCAGTTTTGACATGGTATTTTGCTTAAAATTACTTAATTATTAACTGGTTGAGAGCGATAGTTATCGCGCCGGTTTAACTGATATTTACGCACAGCCCGGTTATGCTCTTTAAGCGTTGCAGAAAAGTAGTGACTACCATCCCCTTTAGCTACAAAGTACAAAGACTTACCCGGTGCAGGATTTAATACTGCATCAATTGCTGCTTTTCCAGGTAATGCAATCGGCGTAGGAGGCAGGCCCTTGATGGTATAAGTATTATAAGGGGTCGGTTGACGCAAGTGCTTACGGGTCAAGTTGCCCTGGTACTTATCCCCCAACCCATAAATAACCGTAGGGTCAGTCTGTAACCGCATCCCTTTTTCCAAACGGCGAGTAAACACACCAGCAATTTGCGGCCTTTCACCAGCAGCGCCTGTCTCTTTTTCCACAATTGAGGCCATGATGAGCACTTCATAAGGCGATTGATAAGGGAGCCCTTCTTTGCGTTGCTGCCACTCTGTTGTAAGCACCTTATCCATCTTGCGATATGCACGCAGTAGCAAGTCTTTATCACTCATACCTGCAGTAAAAAAATAGGTATCAGGAAAAAACAAGCCCTCTGCATGTTTACTCGTTTGTCCTAGCGCCTCCAGTAAGCTTTCTTGATCTACTGATACTGGTAAGGTATGGGTAATTTGAGGGTGCTTGGTTATAGCTCTCAGCATTTGCCTGACATTCCAGCCTTCAACCAACGTTATGCTGTACTGCCGTTGTTTACCATTAACAAGTGTATTTAATAAATCCTGGTGATTAGCACTTGCTTGTAGCTCAAACTCTCCGGCTTTAAGCTGTTGTGCTTTACCTTTGGCTCTTATGTAAAGTGCAAATAGCCAGTCATATTCAACCAGCCCTTGTGATTTCAACTGTTGAGCAATCTGCTTGACAGAAGAGCCACTAGCAATGGTAAGAGTGGTTTGCTGTTGGGCCTTCAAGGGCTGCTGACCATACATATCAACCCCATAAATTAGCGCCCAGGCAGCAGCGACTAAAGCGATACCGGCAAGAAAAAGCAACAATGTTATTGTTTTGAAAATAAACGTTCGCATGGCATTACAGCATTTATCAGCGCCTGCAACTGCTGAGTCAAGGAGCCTAGAGGCCAAGACCATTGGCGGTAAGCTCTGACTGGCCAGATTCCTATCACACTATTACAGACAAATACTTCTTTGGCCTTGGCAAGGTCAGCAACAGTATAACGCTCCTGCGTCGTTGCAATACCCCGTTGTTGCGCTTGTTGAAGCACAAACTGGCGACAAACGCCAGCCACTCCACAATCATTTAGGTTTGGCGTGTGCAACTCACCATTATCGGCCACCCAAAAAACATTGGTCATTGTGCCTTCTACAATATGCTGGTTCAAATCCAGCATTAGCCCTTCTGCAAACTGGTTATCATTCCACTCTTGCCGAGCCAGCACTTGTTCAAGTCGGTTCAGGTGTTTTAAGCCTGCCAGTAAAGGTTGATGCCCCAATAAGCTTTGGCAGTCAAATAGCTGAATACCTTGTTGAAAATTTTTCGCAGGATAGTTGGGCAATGGGTACCATAACAGCAGCCGAGCTGGCTGATTGGCACCTGAGGGGCTATAACCACGACCACCTGAGCCACGGGTAATCATAAGCTTTACGATGCCATGATCCTTTTGCTCAGCGATAAAACCCTGTAGTTCTTGCTCAACAATACCTGGCTCAATGGTTATGCCTAGGCGCTGACAGCCAAGCCTAAGCCGCTCTAAATGCTGCTGCCACCAAATAGGCTGCTTGTTATCCACTCGAATCGTTTCAAACAAGCCATCACCATAGTGCAACCCTCGATCTGTTGCTGGCAAGCCAGTAACTGCCTCACCATTTAGCCAACAGCTATTCAATCGACATTGTTCAGCCAACCTATCTACCTCTTTACAGGGTGTCGCAAAAGTCATTTTTAGCACCCTCTCTCTTTGAAGTTATCGCTAAAACAGGGATAAGAAGTAATAGGGTGTTTCTCCAGTACCTTTTCGCAACACCGCCACAGGGGAAAAGGAACTTGATTTAAAGCACTTTTGCAACACTCTTTTTATCAATAACAGCTTACTTGAGCCAGAGGTTAGACTTTGGCAAATACTAGTGAAGCATTCGTACCACCAAATCCAAAAGAGTTTGATAGTGCATACTCTATCGCCAGCGATCGTGCTTCATGTGGCACATAGTCGAGCGTGCACTCAGGATCGGGGTTATCTAAATTGATGGTAGGCGGTGCGATCTGATCACGAATAGCCAACGCAGTAAATGCCGCCTCAATTGCGCCTGCAGCACCCAATAAGTGCCCCGTCATTGATTTAGTTGAGCTCATTGCCAATACAGTCGCGTGGGAACCCATTAGCTGTTCAACTGCTCGTGACTCTGCCACATCACCTACTGGTGTAGAAGTGCCGTGAGCATTGATGTAATTAATTTGCTCAGGAGACAATCTGGCATCTTTTAAGGCATTCTCCATTGCTTTGAGTGCTCCGCGGCCATCTTCAGGCGGTGCTGTGACATGAAAGGCATCGGCGCTCATACCAAAGCCTGTCAGCTCTGCATAAATAGTGGCGCCTCGACGCTTAGCATGCTCGTACTCTTCTAGCACCAATACTCCTGCCCCATCACTCAAGACAAAACCATCACGATCTTTATCCCAAGGGCGGCTGGCCTTTTCTGGGTCATCATTGCGAGTCGATAATGCCCTTGCAGCACTAAAGCCTGCCATACCGATAGCAGCTGAAGCTTTTTCAGCTCCTCCAGCCACCATGATATCAGCTTCATCATAAGCAATATTGCGTGCTGCCAACCCTATACAGTGAGTACCTGTGGTACAGGCAGTACTAATGGCATAATTTGGGCCCCGAAGGTTATACATCATGGATAACTGGCCGCTAGCCATATTGACAATCGAGGCTGGAACAAAGAAAGGAGAAATTCGCCTCGGCCCTGATTGATTGAGAATCTGCACATTCTGCTCAATGGTTGAGATTCCTCCTATGCCGGAGCCAATCACCGTACCAATCCGGTCTGCATTGGCATCAGAAACTTCAAAGCCAGCATCTTTTATGGCTTGAATGGCTGCAACCAAACCGTACTGAATAAACATATCCATTTTGCGGGCCTGTTTTGCAGGCATATATTCAGTAATATCCAAGTCCTTGATGGCACCTGTAAACTTTGTCGGCAGGTTTGCTACATCCATAAAATCAATAGTGCTGATGCCACTTTGACCAGCTAGTATTTTTTGCCAGGTAGCTGAAACCGTATTTCCTAATGGAGTCACAAGCCCTAAACCGGTAATCACCACTCGTCTGCGAGACACTAATGCTCTCCCCAAATAAATAGCTAGCTATCAACGAAGAATATAAAGCAGCAATAATAAACGATATTGATGCAGATATTTCTTCCACAATTACAAATCAATTAGTTGTTTAATTAAACGCCGCTTGTTTTACGACAAACGAGCAAAAAAAAATATTAAGGAATTTCTACGGTTTTATGAAACTCCAAACACCACACATTGGGTATACACTGATAATTTTAGCTTGAAACAGGATTCAACGTTTTTTAAACAACACTACCAAAAGACAAGGTCAGCCCCTATGAGGCGTAAATCGCTGAGCAATATTTTATTAAACGCATATCAAAATTGAAACAAGCCTTTGTCGAATCACTATAAATAGCTGTACTGCCAAAAATACAGCGTATAGCACTGTCTTCAAGCTCAACAAAAATAAGCCACAAATAAAAAGCCGTTCAGAATATGAACGGCTTTTTATTTAAACGAACGAGAAGCAAATAAAATTACTGGTGATTAATAACGTAATCAATCGCTTCTTGAACAGTTGTAATTTTTTCTGCTTCTTCGTCAGGAATCTCGGTTTCGAACTCTTCTTCTAAAGCCATGACCAGCTCAACAGTGTCTAGAGAATCAGCGCCAAGATCGTCAACAAAAGATGCGCCATTTGTCACTTCTTCTTCTTTAACGCCCAATTGTTCGCAAACGATTTTTTTGACGCGTTCATCAATGGTACTCATACCTTGTTCTGCTCCTATCTAGTTATGCAGTCTCGCTGCAGAGGTAAGTGTATAAAAACGTGTGTGATGAATGCAAGTTTCACCACCCCCAAAAATTACCGGGTATTCTAGCAGCACTTTTGGGGAGTACAATGGGAATTATCAATTATCCCATGTACATACCCCCATTTACATGGAGAGTCTCGCCCGTAATGTAGCCTGCAGGCTCACTGGCAAGGAATTTAACTGCTGCTGCAATTTCCTCTGGTTGCCCCAACCGAGTTAGCGGAATTTGCCCTAGTAATGTTTCTTTATGCGCTTCTGGCAGCTCACGAGTCATATCCGTATCAATAAAGCCAGGGGCTACTGCATTCACTGTAATATTACGTGCGCCCAGTTCCCTTGCTAATGAACGGGTAAACCCTTCAAGCCCAGCTTTCGCCGCTGCATAGTTAGTTTGCCCTGCATTGCCCATGGAGCCTACCACAGAGCTAACATTAATAATGCGCCCCCAACGGGCTTTTGTCATTGCTCTCAAGCAAGCTTTGCTCACCCGGTACAGAGAAGTAAGATTGGTGTTAATCACTGAATCCCACTCATCTGCCTTCATACGCATTAATATATTGTCACGCGTAATACCCGCATTATTAACGACTACTAACGGGTTACCACCCAGTGTATCAGCAATGTTTTTCAAGCTTTGCTCAACAGAGGCATCGTCACTTACATCTAAAACGAAGCCCTGCCCACCATTACCCAGCTCTTTTAAATAGGCAGTAATAGCCTCAGCACCTTTTTCAGAGGTTGCTGTCCCAGCAACGGTAGCGCCTGCCTCAGCTAACGCTTTAGCAATAGCTTGACCAATACCCCGGCTTGCCCCTGTAACCAGGGCGACTTTTCCAGTTAAATCCATTGTTTCTCTCAGTTATCAAATGAGTTCAACTAACTATTAATTCATTGGCATTTAGCTAACTAAAGTTAGCATTTAGCGCAGCGAGCGCCGCTTCAAGTGCTTCAAACTGCTCCAATGAAGCTACTGTTAAACGACGATTAATGCGCTTATTTAAGCCAGATAACACTTTACCAGGACCACACTCATAAATAGTGTCAACACCCGCATCAGCGATCGCCTGAACAGTATTTACCCATAATACAGGGCTATATAATTGCTTCACTAAATTTTCTCGAAGCTGCTCTATAGTATCTGCTGTTGAAGCAGTCACATTCTGCAACACAGGTATCTTGGGCTGATTTACATCAATTTCGGCTAGTGCTTCAGCTAACTTCTCTGCAGCCGGTTTCATTAACAAACAATGAGAAGGCACACTAACCGGTAAAGGCATGACTTTTTTAGCGCCTTTATCCTTTACCAAAACCATGGCACGCTCAACAGCCTCACGGTGTCCAGCAATCACAACTTGGCCAGGAGAGTTATAGTTAACAGGGGCTACTACTTGCTGCTCAGCTGCTTCGGTACAAGCCTCTGCTACCGCCCCATCATCAAGACCAATTACTGCAGCCATCGCTCCTTCACCTTCAGCAACAGCTTCTTGCATTAAGCGCCCTCTCAGCCTGACCAGCTTAACCGCATCAGCTAATGGCAGGGACTCTGCACAAACCAGGGCCGAATACTCTCCCAAGCTATGCCCAGCCACCAGCACAGGAGTAGCTGCCGTTTTGGCTTGCCATAAACGCCATAGAGCCACACTAGCAGTGAGTATTGCTGGTTGGGTCTGCTCAGTTTGATTCAGTGATTCAGCCGGTCCTTGCTGAACCAGCTGCCACAAATCATAGCCAAGTGCAGCAGATGCCTCAGCAAATGTTTCCTGAATCACTGACTGCTCAGCAGCAATTGCTGACAGCATACCTACTTGTTGTGATCCCTGGCCGGGAAAAACAAAGGCAAATTGTGTCGTCATTTAAATTGCAATCCTCTGACTTATCAGTCAATAAAAAGTCGCCATTATAAGCGAAATATTCAAAAAAGTATCTGAGAAATTATTAATCTAAACAATGTGTCTTATTTAACAGTAAAATTACTACTTATTTTTTATTTAACAGCTAAGCAATGACAAAAGCAGAAAGCAAAAAAATAACACACAACACGCTTATCTGTTTTATCAGGCAACAGATGCGGTAAAAAAATTTCAAACATCAACTGAGCAGCTGCATATGCTTTGTTTACAAGACACTGCACTAGTCTATTTCGAGCCAAGCTTCTAGGGCTTCATTCAACACTTGAGGTAGCTTAAGCTGTGCTTGCTGATAAGCCTGCTCAATTGCCGAGCTAAAACCTACACTATCTGCATGGCCATGGCTTTTTACCACAGTTCCTTGCAAGCCTAGCAAGCAGGCGCCGTTGTATATCCTAGGATCAATTTGTTGGTGCAGCTTATGAAAAAAACGCTTAGTCAACCAGCGAGTTAATGGGCTTTTTAGCCAGGGTTCTGCCATTTCCTGTAGTGAAGCTAAAATAAACTCTGCCAACCCTTCACTGGTTTTTAAAGCCACATTTCCAACAAAACCATCACAAACAACAACCGAAGTATGACCTTGAAATAGCTGATTACCTTCAACATAACCTGTAAAGTTAAGCTTTGGATTACTTTCAATCAGCTGCCTTGCCAGCCGAACTTGCTCATTACCCTTTATTGCTTCACTACCTACATTCAATAAGCCAACAGTTGGAGAGTCTATGCTATGTAAGCATTTGACCAGTAATGCTGCCAGCACAGCAAACTGATATAAATGCTCTGAATGACAATCAACATTGGCCCCCAAATCCAGTAAATAGCTTACCCCCTTCTGAGTAGGTAACCGACTGACTATCGCAGGCCGATCAATACCGGGCAGTGTTTTCAGCACATACCGACCAATCACCATCAGAGCCCCCGTATTACCCGCACTCACACAGGCATCAGCCTGACCCGATGCCACTAACTCAATTGCTTGACGCATAGAGGCCTTTGGTTTCGCACGCAATGCCCAGGTTGGCTTATCTGCCATTCCAATAACATCTGGGGCATGAACAATATCAAACTGAGTAGAATAATCAGGAAAGGTGTTTAAGTGACGTTGAATGAGGGCACGGTCACCCACGAGAATTAATTGGCAAGAATGTTGAGGCTGAAGCTTTAACCACTGAACGGCAGCAGCTATGGTGCTGCGGGGACCCAGGTCCCCACCCATTACGTCAAGCGCAATGGTCGTTAACTGGGTCAAGGATTACTCGTCGTCTTTGCTAGCTACGACTTTACGACCACGGTAAAAGCCATCTGGCGAAACATGATGACGACGATGGGTTTCACCCGTGGAGGCATCCACAGTTAACGCAGCACTCGTCAAGCTATCGTGTGCACGACGCATACCACGCTTAGACCGAGTTTTACGGTTTTGTTGAACAGCCATGAAAAGCTCCTTAAGTCTTCGACTTTTTCAAGGAAGCCAACACAGCGAATGGGTTCTTGGGTTGCTCTGATACCGTTGAATCATCTTCAGCATCAGGATCCAACCACTCCATTTGCGGCTGGCAAACTGGGTCCTCGTGAGCAGGTACAATGGGTAGATTTAGAATAAGCTCTTCATCTATCAACCTGGCTAATGAAAGATGCTCATCAGCAACCACGATTGGATCCAGGTCATCAGGCAATTGCTTGCCGGATTCATCACTCCAGACAACAGCCAGCTGGATATCGCTCGTTACACTAAGTGAAACAGGCTCCAAACAGCGCTGGCAAGTCATCTGCACTTGGGCAGTTAACTGCCCAGAAATATTAAAGTGGCCTTCTGCATCCTGAAAAAAATTCAAGTCAACCTCAACCTCACCTTCAGTACTAGTAAGGTAATTAGTTAACTGCTCAAGAGTAACAACAGACCAACACCCCTTGAAACTGACATTTTGTTTAGCCAGCCGTCGGGGATCAACTGTTTTGGGTAAATGACCTTCTGACATAAGCGCGCAATGATAGGCATAGTAGTGGTAGCTGTCAAAGGGTTTATTGCCGATTCTGGTGCAAACAGCTAATGCGCATTATTATCTAACATCACTAAAGTTAAGCTGCTAACTATTAATACTGCAAATGACTGATTTTCAACTAATCCTAGCGTCCAGTTCACCCTACCGCAAAGCATTACTAAACAAGCTACAACTACCTTTCCTATGCAGATCACCAGATATTGATGAAAAACCGCTAAATAATGAACCACCAGAGCAAATGACAAAACGCCTGACCATTGCTAAAGCCGCTGCAGTTGCCCAAAGTTATGGAGGCACCAATCACCTAATAATCAGCTCTGATCAGGTAGCCAGCCTTAAAGGCCAACTCTTAGGCAAGCCAGGTAACTTTCAAAACGCCCAGCAACAGCTAAGAGCCAGCAGTGGTAATACCGTTGTTTTTTATACAGGGTTATGCGTCTGGAATTGCAAGACTAAAGAGCATCTTTATGAAGCATCACAAACTAAAGTGACATTCAAAACACTAACAGACCAGACTATTAGTCGATATTTACAAATAGACCAACCTTTCGATTGTGCAGGTAGTTTTAAATGCGAGTCGCTAGGTATTGCCTTATTTTCCAAACTGGAAACCGACGACCCAAACAGTTTAATTGGACTGCCACTGATTAGGCTAGTGGACATGCTGGAAAGGATGGAGGTAAAAGTACTTTAAAGGCCCTGTAGCCATAGAAGAAACAGGAAGGCTCATCAGCCTTCCTAATCTAAACACGTCGCTTTTGCTTGTGCTATTGCAGTTTTATGGTGTTGTTAACACCAAGTGACTGGCTAAGACCTGAACCAATACTTGTCCCTAATTGCTTAGCAAAGCGCTCCAGGGGATTTTCCTGCGGTGTAAAATCAATCAGTTCCTCAACACCAATTACTTCTCTGGCTACATAGCTGGTACTTCCCAAGCCATCAACCAGCCCTAACGTCACGGCTTGTTCTCCTGACCAAACTAAACCACTGAAAAGCTTGGGATCATCTTTCAGGCGTTCACCTCGACCTTTTTTTACACTACCAATAAACTGCTGATGAGTGGTATTAAGTACATCCTGCCAGAACTCCGTTTCATCCTCTTTAGGTGGCAAGAACGGATCAAGAAAGCCTTTATGCTGACCTGCAGTATAAACACGGCGGGTAACACCCACCTTATCAATAGCCTCAACAAAACCAAAACCTGAAGCTACCACCCCAATCGAGCCGACTAAGCTGGCTTTATCAGCATAGATTTCATCTGCTGCAGAAGCGATATAATAGGCACCTGATGCTCCTAAATCAGCAATGACTGCATACACTTTCTTTTCAGGGTGCAGCTCACGTAGTCGCTTGATCTCATCATAAACATAACCGGATTGCACTGGGCTGCCACCAGGGCTATTGATTCGCAATACGACCGCTTTAGCCTTTTTATCTTCAAATGCAGCGCGTAGCCCTGTCACAATATTGTCTGCACTGGCTTGCTCATCAGCTGCAATCACACCATTCACATTGATAACTGCTGTATATTCACTTCCCTTCGCTGCCTTACTGATATTCATATTGGCAGCCATAGCAATGACATAAACCAGAAACAAAAATAAATAAAAGAAGGTCAGCAGTTTAAAGAAAATTCCCCAACGCCGAGAACGACGCTGCTCAACCAGGATTCCACCCACCAGATTTTCAATTAATAACCACTGCCGATCTTTTTCTGGTGGTATATTAAGATTCTCTCCACTCATTCCAAACAAAGCTCCAATATGACTACTTTATGTCCACCAGCCAGTTTACCAGCTCTTGAAATTGATCAACACACTTTATTGGCGAATGATCCAATAAACGCTGTTTAGCGTGAACTCCATAGGTAACTGCCACACGGTCAATATTGATTGCCGCTGCCATTGCCACATCATACTCTGAATCACCCACCATCAATACCTGCTCTGCCGTTAACTGAGTTTCATCCAGAATTTCTGTTAGCATGAGAGGATCAGGTTTAGAGCGGGTTTCATCTGCACAGCGAGTCACTTCAAATAAATCATGCCACGCTCGCTGATTTAGCATACGATTCAAACCACGACGGCTTTTTCCTGTGGCAACAGCTAACCGATAGCCTGCTTGCTTCAATAGTATCAACCCTTGCTCAACACCAGAGTACAAAGGAGCTGGTTTGGCCTCCGCTATTAAATAAGACTCACGATATTGATTACGAAATTGCTCATGGCTATTAGCATGCTCTGGATACAACTTCATAGTGGCTTCTGGCATACCCAATCCAATAACATCCTCGTAAGCCTCTTCAGTTAATATGGGCAGCTGGCTTGCCTCTGCCGCCGCTTTCAGGCTATGGACTATACGGCTAATTGAGTTAACCAAAGTACCATCCCAGTCGAATACAATTAATGAATAATGCTTAGCTTTTGCATTGGCAGGTAAATCACCTTGGAACAACGATATCTCCATTAAGGCTCCTAACAAGTTCAGCTGTTTGACTTCAATTGCGTAAGTGGTTGTAAAATTGACTCAGGCAGTGGTGCTTCAACATAAAATGGCGTGCCATCAGGCAAGTCGAAAGATAGCTGGGCTGCATGCAGGCACAATCGGTTGAAGCCTACTGCTTTTAGTTGGCGGTTAATAGCGAAGTCACCATATTTCTCATCCCCTACAATAGGGTGGCCTGCGTACTGAGCATGAACCCTGATTTGGTGGGTTCGCCCCGTAATAGGTTTAGCTTGAACAAGAGTCACCTCTGGATAATATTCTAATACAGTAAACTCTGTTAAAGCCTGTTTACCTTGGGGATCCACTTTAACTATCCGCTCTCCAGCCCGTGGCTCGTTTTTTCGTAAAGGTGCCGCTATCTGCTGTCGCCGCTTTGGCCATCGACCTAACACAACCGTGCGATAAATCTTATCAATGTTGCCCTGACGAATAATCTCATGAAGATAACGCAACATACTACGCCGCTTAGCAACCAGTAAACAGCCAGAGGTATCCCTATCTAACCGATGGACTAGCTCTAGTCCCTTACAATCAGGACGTAGCTTTCTTAACCCTTCAATCACACCATAGCTAATCCCACTTCCGCCATGAACAGCCAGCCCTGCTGGTTTATTCAACACCAAAAGCTGGTTATCCTCATATAAAATTGACTGCTCTAGCTCTTTTAGCACCTTCTGATGGGGCTGTACCACCGGTGTTGTTTGGCTAACACGAATGGGTGGAACTCGTACTATATCTCCTGCCAAAACACGATACTCAGGTTTTACTCGCGCCTTATTTACACGCACTTCCCCTTTGCGAATAATGCGATAAATTTTGCTTTTAGGAACACCTTTTAGGCGAGCCATTAGCCAGTTATCCAGCCTCTGGCCTACTTGTTCGGCATCAATAGTTAAATATTGGACAGTTTGATTAAGGTTCACGTACAACTCTTGGAGGGCTAACCAATAATAAGAGCGCTAGTTTAGCATTTTTTGTATTAATTGAAGCACTTATAAATTACTGATATATTTGGCCCCTGCTATAATTAGGTCACTGGTTAAACGTTATGGCAATCACTCAAGATTTAAGACCATAGTAACCAGTTGCAGCCGTCAATTGCATTGGCTTATTTCTATAGTGCAACTGGCTAAAAGCATATAAGTAATTGAAATTATTAAGATTAGGGCATACACACCACACAATTTCACTATATTAGAGGTGTGTATAATAAATATGCTACTAATCAATAGAAGCACCATATCAGATTCTGTGTAAGTGTGGAGATAAATTGTCGTTAGCATGCAGATAGAACGACCAGCAACCTTAACAACCTATGTTGCCAAACTTGCAAAAACTCCGCACAGGTGATTAAACCCGACATGAAAGGGTCGCTTGGTAAAAGCAGCAAAGCTAGGTCGTTACAACGTTAAATACAGTACTTACTCGTAACCCTGAAGCTAACCTGACAACCAATCATAGAAGGAAGAGTGACAAGCAGCGGTATAGCGCCTACACAATAAAATGATAGGTGGTGCCTGACCTATTGAGTTAGTCAGCATTCAATTAATAAACAGGTACTACAAAACTCTATGAAGAGAATGTTAATCAACGCAACTCAGCAGGAAGAGCTAAGAGTTGCCCTTGTTGATGGTCAACGGTTATATGATTTAGATATTGAGTCTGGTTCAAGAGAACAAAAAAAAGCCAATATATACAAAGGAAAAATAACCCGTATTGAGCCCAGCCTGGAAGCAGCGTTTGTTGATTTTGGCGCTGAACGCCACGGCTTTCTTCCTCTTAAAGAAATTGCCAGAGAATACTTTGTTAACTCACCTCAAGGTCCTGGCCGCCTCAACATCAAAGATGTTGTCTCTGAAGGTCAGGAGATCATTGTTCAAGTTGATAAAGAAGAGCGCGGTAACAAAGGTGCTGCTTTAACCACTCTGGTCAGTCTGGCGGGTCGCTATTTGGTGCTTATGCCAAACAACCCCCGTGCTGGTGGTATTTCAAGACGGATTGAAGGGGATGAACGCGCTGAGCTGAGAGAAGCCAAAAGCAAGCTGGAGATTCC
Source organism: Spartinivicinus marinus (assembly GCF_026309355.1). NCBI lineage: Bacteria > Pseudomonadati > Pseudomonadota > Gammaproteobacteria > Oceanospirillales > Zooshikellaceae > Spartinivicinus > Spartinivicinus marinus. The sequence goes on along the minus strand of NZ_JAPJZK010000001.1, from coordinate 5,574,327 downwards.
ACCTGAGATGGGTGTTATCATCAGAACCGCTGGCTTAGGCCGTACTCATGAAGAGCTTCAATGGGATCTGAACTACCTACTCAGAATTTGGCAATCAATCAAAGAGGCATCAGCGGAGCAACCTGCTCCCTTCCTAGTCTTCCAGGAAAGCAATGTTATCATTCGTGCCATCCGTGACTATTTGCGCCAGGATATTGGTGAAGTACTGATTGATGACGCTACCGTTCATCAAGAGGCTCTTAAATTTGTCCAACAGGTGATCCCACAATATCAAAACCGGATCAAACTGTATGATGACAGCACACCTCTATTTAATCGCTTCCAAATTGAAAGCCAGATTGAAACCGCCTTTCAGCGTGAAGTAAAGTTACCTTCTGGTGGCTCCATTGTCATTGACCCTACTGAAGCCCTGGTGTCTATTGATATTAACTCTGCTCGGGCAACCCGTGGTGGTGATATTGAAGAAACAGCGCTACAAACCAATTTAGAAGCAGCTGAGGAAATTACTCGCCAGCTTCGGTTAAGAGACATTGGCGGCTTGGTTGTTATCGACTTTATCGATATGGGCCCTATCCGCAATCAAAGAGAAGTCGAAAACCGGATGCGTGAACTACTTCAAGTCGACCGCGCCCGAGTGCAAGTCAGCCGGATTTCTCGCTTTGGTTTAATGGAAATGTCCCGCCAGCGACTAAGGCCTTCCTTAGGTGAAACCAGTGGCGTAGTTTGCCCTCGCTGTAATGGTCAGGGCTCTATCCGTGATGTTGGCTCACTGTCACTATCAATCCTGCGCGTAGTTGAAGAAGAAGCACAAAAAGAACGCACCTCTGAAATTCGCACCCAGGTTCCTATCACCATTGCCGCCTTTTTACTAAATGAAAAGCGCTCATTGATTACAGATATTGAGCAGCGCTATGGCATTCGTGTGGTTGTGATTCCCAATCCAAATTTAGACACACCTCATTTTGAAGTGCAGCGTCTAAGGGAAGATCACTTACAAACTCAAACAACTGAAAGCAGCTATGAGATTGTCAGCGACTTAGAACCAGTAGATGTTGAATTTTCAACTGTTCGCAATACACCTAAACCTGAAGCAGCTGTTAAAAACATTGAGCCAACTGAGCCTGCGCCAGTACCAGCTAAGCCAAGTCTGTTTAAGTCTATTGTCAGTTCTTTATCTGGCATTTTTAGCCCGGAAGAAACTAAAGTAGCACCTCCACCAGCCGCTAAGGAGCAGCGTAGCTACAACCAATCGCGGCCACAACAGCAACGCCAACAGCAAAAGCCTCGCTCCGAGCGCTCTACTGAGCGCCCAGCAGGTCGCCGCAGTCGCTCTGACTATGAGAATAAACCAAACCGAGGCCGTGACTACGACAACAAGCCCAGTCGGGATAACAAGCAAGAGTTCACTGAAGAGACAGGCTATAAAAAAGAACGCCCCTCTCGTCGCTCAAACTCTCGCTATGAAGACAAAGCGCAGCCAACCACCAGCCAAGACCGCCAGGAAAGCGCTGCGACACCAACACAGACTGTTGAAAGCGACTCTCCAAAGCGTCGCCCTAGAAACGGCTCACCCAACAAGCGTCGTAGCAATCGCCCATCACAGCGAGGACGTGACTACAATGACAGTTCACAGGTAACTGAGACAGTCTCCGAGACTCAACCTACGACAACCACCACACAAATTCCAGCAACAGCTGAAGCACAACCCAAGTCTGCCCCCAAAGCAGTTGAGGGTAAAGCTCACAACACTACACCTGTTGAACCACAACAACCTGTAGTTACAGAAAAGCAGCCTTTACCAGTTACTGAAACTGGCTTCGAGCAAAAAGCTAGTGCTGAACCACAAAAGCAGTCAGAACCAGCAGACAAGCAAAAATTGGCGACGACTACTGAGTCATCAGAGCAGCCTAGTGAGAACCAACCTTCAGAGGTAGCTGCTGCTCCTCAAAGACGCCAGAGACGTCGAGCTTTAAATGATCCAAGAGAAGCGCGCCGTCAACAGGCAAAGCAGGCTGCTGACAAGAAACAGTCTGAGCCAGCTGCTCAGGAATCTGTCGCTGTGACTTTCAAGCCAGAGATTACTGAAGACGTGAAGTCTACCAAAGCTGAGTCAGAAACCCAGACCAGCTTTACAACTTCTTTGGTCACTGAAATTAAAGCGCCCAGCGAAGCAGAAGCAAAACCTGCTAAAACTGAAGCTGCTGCTGACAAAGGCAAGGGACAAGATACTAAGCAGTCCACAATCAACTCAGAGGAAGCCAGCTGATTCTACTTGGCTAAGCACTTCAAGCTAAAACCAAACTAGGAGGGCATGCCCTCCTAGTTTGGTTTTTTAAGCTGGAAAAACTATTGAAGAAACTATCTGAAACTAACCTAGTAAACTCTTGGTTCTACTTCCAACTCAATTCCAAATTGCTCACTTACTTTTTCAGCAATCTGACTGGCAAGCGCCATCACTTCACTACCTGTACCCATTCCTTTATTAACAATCACTAACGCTTGCTTATCATGCACCCCTACTTCTCCTAGGTATTGGCCCTTGAAGTTACACCGTTCTATCAACCAGCCAGCCGCCAGTTTTACCTGATCATTAGCTGCTGGATAGTGGGGTACTTCTGGGTAAGACTGAAGAATTGCCTTAAGCTGCGCTTGGGAAATAACTGGGTTTTTAAAAAAGCTGCCGGCATTACCCAGTACTGAGGGGTCTGGTAGTTTACTAGAACGAATATAGCACACAGTATCACTGACTAGCTCAGGCGTTACTGGTTTATCAGCTAGTAGCTGGCTCAATGGATAATAATGAAGCTTTGGCTGAAACTCAGTATTTAGCCTAAAGGCGACCTTAGCAATAATCCAGGGGGAGTCCGGCTGCTTAAAAATACTTTCTCGATAGCCAAACTGACATTCATCAACAGAAAATTGCTTAATTTCTTCTGTTTCCTGGTTAAATGCCCATAGGCTTTCCATAACATCTTTTAACTCAACTCCATAAGCTCCAATATTCTGAATGGGGGCAGCCCCGACTGTACCAGGAATCAACGAGAGATTTTCTAGACCTGATAATCCTTGCTGAAGCGCCCAACACACAAACTGATGCCAGCTTTCACCAGCACCTGCTTCTACAATCACCTGACCATTTTGCTGAGCTACAATCTGTTTGCCTTGTATAGCTATTTTGACGATCAGCCCCTCAAAGTGTTGAGTAAACACCACATTACTACCACCCCCTAAAGGAAGCAGCGTTAATTGGTGGGATTTTGCGTATTGAACCGCTTTGGTCAGCTCACTAAGTGAACGCACTTCAACCCAGTACTCTGTCGAGGCAGGGCAGCCTAAAGTATGATGAGATTGCAGGGCTACCTGGCGCTTTACTGATAAAGTCATTACAACGGATGTTCCTGCTTAATTTGCTGCAACAACCCTTGTGCAGCCATTTCCACTAAATCCAGCACCTGGGCAAAGCCATTTGCTCCACCATAGTAGGGGTCTGGAACTTCCATTTCGCTCTGCTGTTGAGCAAAGCTCATAAAAAGCTTTAGTTTATTATGGTGATTAACTGGAGCCAGCTGCTTTAATGCGGATAGATTATTTTTATCCATAGCCAGAATGTAGTCATAAGCCTCAAGATCATCGAGAGTGACTTGTTGTGCGCGTATCCAGCTGAGATCGTAGCCTCGCTGACTGGCCGCCTGCTGAGACCGCCCATCAGGCGGCTCACCAATATGATAAGCTGAGGTACCTGATGAAGCGACTTGAATTCGGTCAGCCAGCCCATCATCTACAACCATCTGCTGAAATATGCCATGGGCTGTCGGCGAGCGACAGATATTGCCTAGGCACACAAACATCACATTAATCATTATCTGCATTTCCCTCTACCAACAGCCGCACCTTAGCTAGATCCTGCTCAGTATCAACACCAATAGGTGGCACCTCAACTGCCTGTGCCACGGCTATTTTGACACCCTGCCATAAAGCTCTCAGCTGCTCCAAACACTCCAGTTGCTCAGTTGGCGCCACAGGCCAGTTAACATAACGATGTAACAACCCTACCCGATAACCATAAATACCAATATGCCGATAAAATGGGCCCGAAGGTAACTGAGTAGGTAGCTGTGCTAAATTGAACTGCTCCCGGCTCCAAGGTATTGGCGCACGGCTAAAGTAACTGGCTTCCCCTTGGGCATTTAATACCACTTTCACAACATTCTGGTTGAACAAGTCATCAACTTCAGTAATTGACTCAATTAATGTGGCCATTTCGCACTCAAGTTGCGAGCCAAGCAAACCAGCTACTTGATTAATCACTGAAGGAGGAATCAATGGTTCATCCCCCTGAATGTTCACCACCACCTCATCATCAGCCAAAGCCAATTTCCTAGCCACTTCTTCCACCCGATCAGTGCCTGAAGGATGATTAGCCGCAGTTAGACAAACTTCTCCACCAAAAGATTGAACCACCTCAGCAATTCCTTGATGGTCCGTGGCTACCACTACCCGAGCAGCCTGGCTTTGCAATGCTTGCTGATATACATGCTGAATCATTGGCTTATCGCCAATTAGCAATAGTGGCTTACCTGGTAGCCGGGTTGATGCATAACGAGCAGGTATGACAACTGTGAATTTCATAAGAGAAATAGCTTCAGTAGTATAAGATAAGTGATTGAATTACTTATTTAATCTTTCATCCGTTGTTAAAGTGCGCGCTTCTTGTTCAAGCATAACTGGAATCCCATCACGGATTGGATAAGCCAAAGCATCATGACGACAAATCAACTCTTGATGTTCTTGGTCATACTTTAACTCCCCTTTACACAAAGGGCAGGCGAGAATTTCTAGCAGTTTTTTATCCAACATATTCTTTATTGGTTAACCTTTTTTGATTGTGCTTGTTTAACCTTCTCTTTTAACTGCCGCCAAAAGCTTTCAGGCAGCTTAGCAGCCACCAGCAAACTCCAGTGCTTGGCAGTGGCAAATGATCGACACTTCACTGCATCCTTTGATGTCATCAACACGGGTAGCTGATCATCAAACTGAACGTCTTTTGCTGTTAGCTGTGCATGATCATCCTTTGGATGAGGAATCACCTGCATCCCCAAAGATTCGCAAGTAGCAAAGAAGCGCGCGGGGTTGCCAATACCTGCGACGCCATGCACTTGCTTAAAGTCATCAAGACTGCCCCTAGTCAATGGCCGTTTTTCTCCACTACTGACTTGTACTAAACACTCGGGAACCAGTGCCATTAACTGCTGAGGCTCTGTAATAGCCACTAACGGTGCATCTCCATTCACTACGACAAAGTCAACTGTTTTCAGCCGCCCTGGTGGCTCTCTTAACGGTCCTTGGGGCAAACAATAGCCATTTCCTAAACCACGAGCACCATCAATGACCACCAACTCGATATCACGACCTAGTGGGTAATGCTGCAAGCCATCATCAGCAACAATGATATCAGTCTCAGGAAATTGATTCAGCAGCCCTTTTGCTGCTGCCACTCGCTGAGGGGCTACCATTACAGGCACACCTGTAAGCTGAGCCAGCATTACCGGCTCATCACCCGCCACACTTGGATCACTATCAGGGGTAACAGCTAACGGGTAATAAGATGACTTTCCCCCATAGCCACGGCTAATAATCCCAGGGGTACATCCCCAGCCTTTCAGTTGCTCAATCATTGCTGTGACTAAAGGTGTTTTCCCTGTACCTCCTACTGTAATATTACCCACTACAATCACAGGTACTGGTGCTTGCCAAGCAGGCTCTGCCCCACTAAGAAAGCGCTGTCGTTTATGCCTAATAACCTGCTGATACAACAGCCTTAAAGGCATTAGCCAACGCAGCTGACGATCTGGTTGATACCAGGCATTTACCAGCCAGTTCATGGACTCACCAATTTAAATACGAAGCAGTAAACAAAATTAGGCCAGCAACAGGCTGGCCTAATTAAATTAAGTAGTAAAGAGTATCAAGGTCTGATTATTCTACTCTTCTTTTGACTTTTCTTGGGTAGTAATACTTAAGTGGACAAACCCCAATTGACCTGCTGCATCCATTGCTGTCACTACCGCCTGATAAGGTGCATTGGCGTCAGAGGTGATCACCAACGGCAGTTTATTATTGCCTTTTGACTCTTTTTGTAATGCGGTTTTGAGCGTTTTAATTGACGTATTGACCAGCGACTTGGCATTCACTGCATATTCACCGGTTTTACTGATCAGAATTTCAATTTGATCAGGCTTATTATCAACCGGCTCACCTGTAGCTTCTGGTAAATCAACACTTAAATGGGTTTCTTTAGTAAATGTGGTGGTTACCATAAAGAAGATCAGCAGCAAAAACACCACATCAATCAATGGGGTGAGGTTAACGGAAACCTCTTCCGTTAGTTGCCTGCGAAACTTCACTTGCCTACCTCACTGTAATCCACTTCACGCTCACCATGGAGCACTTCTACCAGTTTCGTGGCCTCTTGTTCCATGGCAATCACCAGCTCATCCACTCGGCGCACATAAAACCGGTGCATAATCAATGCAGGGATGGCAATTGTCAGACCTGCAGCTGTTGTAATCAGCGCCTCGGAAATACCACCCGCTAATGCATCCGCATTACCTGTACCGGAAATCTGAATTTCGGCAAACACTTTTATCATCCCAATGACTGTACCCAATAGACCTAATAGTGGGGTGATCGCAGCAATGGTGCCCAAACTATTTAAAAAGCGCTCCAAATCATGAACAACGCCAGAAGCCGCTTCTTCAATCCCCTCTTTCATGATTTCGCGACCATGTTTGGAGTTGCTTAAGCCTGCAGCCAAAATTTGCCCTAATGGGGAGCTGCCTTTTAGCTCTTTAAGTCGTTTACTATCAAGCTGTTTATTTTTAATCCATTTCCAAACCAAGGCTAGCGTATGTTTAGGTGCAATTTTTGAGGGCCTTAATGTCCAGGCACGCTCGATAATAATAGCCAAGGCAAGAATAGAACAAATAAGAATTGGCAGCATTAGCCAGCCACCGGCTACAATGAGTTCTTTCACGACATCTCCCCTTATGAATGTTGGGCCAACTCTAACATAAAGTTATAAGCGACCGAATAGCCTAGTGCTAACTTTTTGTGACCAATATCTAGGATAATCAAGGCGGTAGCGCATTGTTAAGGCTGGTTCTGCTGCTTTATCAAACAGCCACTGAATTGACCCTTCATCTGCTGTATTGTAGGTAAGGATTCCCGACTGTTGCAGTCGCTTGACTAATTTTTTATTCGGGTGGCCATAACGGTTTTGATAGCCTGCGGAAAACAATACAACTGATGGCTTTACCTGCTTAATAAAAGATACACTTGTAGCATAATAACTGCCATGGTGAGCCGCAACCAAGACAGACGACTTAAGCTGTTGCCTCCACTGTGTAACCAATTGACGCTCCTGTTTTGCTGATATATCCCCCGTTAGCAGGAGCTGATGATTACCTGTCATCACTTGCAGAACACAAGAGCGCTCATTTCGATCCTTACCCTGCGTACCCGCCAAATAGCGAAATACCACACCATCCCATTGCCAGCTTTGTCCTGCCTGACAGGGTTGTACCGGTTGAGCCAGTCTGATTTCTGTAGCTGTACCAGACTCTAACCCATCGATAAAGACGGCTGTACTTAGTTCCTTTAGCCCACCACTATGATCTTGATCAGCATGACTAATAATCAGCTTATCTAAATGGTTAATTTGCTGCTGTTTTAAAAATGGAATGATTACCGCACCCACCGCACTAAAACGTGGATTCCACTGTGGCCCTGTATCATAAATCAAGCGGTGATTTTTAGTCTCAATCAATGCGCCCAACCCCTGCCCAACATCAAACAACGTCAAACGAAACTGGCCAGCCTCAAGTGATGGAGGCTCAGGTTTAAAATAACCAACTAATACTCCCACCATGATTAGCCCGCTCCGTCCAGGCAATCCTGCTGGTAATAGCCAAGCTAAGGCAAACAGTAATACTCCCAAAGGTGTCAAGGCAAATGTTGTCTGTTCACCCGCTGATAATTGGGCAAGCAACTCAACACCAGCTGCCAGCCCTTGATTGAGCATTTTTAAGCAAGTCCAACCAAACGCTGAAAAGCTTGCTAGCAATACCGCAACCAACAAAGCTGGCATTATAACAAAACCCAATAGCGGTATTACCAGCAAGTTAATCAGTGGGGAATACCAAACGCTCACTTGCTGCCAGTGAATAAACAGTGGAAGCAAGGCAATCCAAACAATCCACTGGGGCTTAATCCATAGAGAAGTAACACCAGTGACAGCCCGACGATGACTAAAAGCCACTAACAGTGCTGCAACGGCAACAAATGAGTACCAAAACCCAGCACTGACAACGGCTAGTGGCTGCCACAACAATACAAAAGCCAATGCCACCCACCAGTAGCTTAGCGGTTGAAACTGCCAGCGCCCTGCGAAGGCTACAGCACCAATGGTGAGCATTACCCAAGCACGCTGAACAGGGAGTTGAAAGCCACTTAACAGCGCATATCCTGTCGCCAATATCCAGCCTGCGCCAATGGCCCATTCCCTAGCTGTAACAATTAATGGTAACAGCTGCAATTTTACCAATACTGAAGCTAGTAGCGCTCCCAATACGGCACACAAACCTATATGCAGCCCCGACACAACAACCAAATGAGTCGTACCAGTTTTATTCAACGCATCCCACTGGTTTGGTGTAATAGCGGTTTGATCTCCCAACAACAGCGCTAACAGCAAGCCGAGTGATTCACCTGATAGTTGTTGCGTGTAATGTTGCTTTAGCTTCCAGCGCCATTGATCAAATAGCGTTAGCCATTGGCAGCACCCTAACAACTGATTTTGCTGACTTTCTCTGACATACCCCGTTGCATCAATCCCTAGCTGTAATAAGTAACCTTCATAATCAAAAGCACCAGGGGATGCAAAACCATGGGGGCGCTTGAGCTTAACCAACAGCTGCCAGTATTGGCCAGGTGCCAGGCTTGGCTGCTGTTGATACCAATAAAGCCTAACTTTATCAGGCATAAAAATGTCATTAGTCCCAGGAGGCTGTTTTGGAACTTCAATATGAGTCACTTTAAAGTCAAAACGATAGCCATGGTCCCGGTGCTGAGGCAACCCAACAATATAGCCACTGATTAGCAAAGGCTGCCGTTCAAGTGGCTTTGGTAGCAACTCTGCCAATCCTATCAAGCCATAAGATACCCCCCAGCAACAACCCAAAGTTAAACCAAATAAGCCAACTAGCCAGCCATAAGCCAATCGCCAACGCAAAACGACTACAGCAGCTAAAATGGTTAAACCAACTACCAAATACCAAAAAGTAAGCTGAGGTAAATAAGCCACGAGTACGCAGCCAAAAGAAAAAGCTATTAGACTGCTACGCATCTATAGAGAACCATTTAAAATAAATGCATAATACGCCTGTTTAAGAAGGCCACTAAGTTAACATTTTTTAACAGGCTGCTTAATTGGTAGTTATCTAGCAGAGCCCATCAATGCCCAAAAAACTATTTAAGCGCTATCTGCCCCATCCAGATACGATTAAACAGAATAAATCTCTCCAGCGATTTTTAGGCCATCGAATACACGACCCTAATCTTTGGCATTTAAACCGTCGTTCAGTGTCATCCGCTTTTTTTGTGGGAGTATTCTGTGCGTTCATTCCTATTCCCTTCCAAATGGTAGTCTCCGCTTTTCTGGCTTTTATTTTTCGCTGTAATTTACCAATATCTGTCGCACTAGTATGGATTACCAACCCAGTCACCATGCCCGCCATTTTTTACTTTACCTATAAAGTAGGCTGTTTCTTACTCAATACGCCAGTACTACATATTGAAATGGAACTGACCACCGAATGGGTTAGCAGCCAGCTAGCTAACATCTGGCAACCTTTGTATTTCGGCTCTATCATTAGTGGCGTTGTCTTGGGGTTAGTCAGTTATTTTCTAATCCGTGTATATTGGCGATGGCATGTTGCTAAAGCTTGGCAACACCGAAAAAAAAAGCGGAAAAGTCAGCCTCATGACAGACACTGACGACTCAAGCACTACACTTTTCTTAACCCTTGAAGTAAATGCCCTATGAATAAACGTTTTAACTCGAGACGTAAAAACCCCAAACAGCAAGGCCGTGGCACACTGGAAAATATTGTGACCGATGGGCCTCATAACGAATGGTTAGGCATGCCGGATTACTACATCCATACCTTAACCGTCGATGGAGAAGAGTATAATTATTTAAGCCCAGACGAAGTGCTTGATGTTAAGGTCGGTGATAAGGTCGTTTTCCGATACCAATTGGCTGGTAAAATCAAGCGTATTGATAAACGCTCCTTAGGCATTGCAATTGACCCAAGTACTTATTTAAATCAAACGACAGATGATGATGACTAAGCACCTGTTGTTTTGCATAAAAAGCACTCACTAAAAAAGCAAAAGGCCGTGAGTCTGATCTCAAACGGCCTTTTTATTTTAAAAATACGACTGATGTTATTGCTGGAACTTGTTAACCGAGACCAGTTGTCCATCCTCCAGCTTCAATACTCGATCCATTTGTTGAGCTAACCCCAGATCATGGGTAACTACCACAAATGCGGTATTCACCGTCTGGCTAAGCTCATGCATCAATCGATGGATACTATGTGCTGTATGCTGATCCAAATTACCTGTTGGTTCGTCCAGTAAGACACACTTTGGTTGAGTAACCAAAGCACGAGCAATAGCGACCCGCTGCCGCTCACCACCGGATAACTCACCTGGTTTATGCTGTAGCCGGTGACCCAAACCTACTTGTTCTAACAGTTTAATCGAGCGAGCCTTCGCCTCCTTGACTGACACTTCTTTACGCATTAACAGTGGCATGGAGACATTTTCAACCGCCGAGAACTCAGGCAGTAAATGGTGAAACTGATACACAAAACCTAAACTACGATTTCGAACCAGCCCCCGTTGGTTCTCATTCAGCAGGGTTATATCCTGGTTATCTAACAGTACAGTGCCATGCGAAGGGGTATCCAACCCGCCCAATAAGTTAAGTAATGTAGTTTTGCCCGAGCCAGAGCTACCCACAATACTGACTCGCTCCCCGACTTCCAGCTGAAAGTTGATTTTTTTAATGACCTCAACTGTCGCAGGACCTTCTTGGTAGTATTTGGCTAAATCCTGGCATACTAAGACTGGATGACTACTCATAACGTAAGGCCTCTGCAGGTTGAGTGTTAGCAGCACGGAAAGCAGGATAAACAGTCGCTAAAAAGCTTAGTAACAGCGTAGCAACGGCTATTAGGCCAACATCCTGCCATTGCAACTGGGAAGGTAAGTAGCTGATAAAATAAACGTTAGAATCCAAAAACTGTATGTTAAGCAAATGTTCTATAGCTTTGATCCAAGCAGGCAAGTTCAATGCAGTAACAACTCCAGCAATCACTCCAAGTAATGTACCCAGCACGCCGATAACAGCCCCTTGCACCATAAAAATGGCCATTACCGTACGAGTAGTTGCCCCAAGAGTACGTAAAATCGCAATATCAGATTGCTTATCATTTACCACCATGACTAGCGTAGCGACAATATTAAAAGAAGCCACTGCAATGATCAGGGTTAGCAGTAAACCAACAATGGTTTTTTCCATTTGAATGGCTTGGAATAAGCTACCATGGGTACGAGTCCAGTCTCTCACGTAATAGCGTCCAGGCAAGTTGCTGGCTACTTGCCAAGCAACTTCTCGAGACTTAAACAAGTCTTTGAGTTGTAAGCGAATACCTAGCACGCCTTGGTTAATTCGCATCAGCTTAGCGGCATCTTTATAGTGGATATAGGCTAAGCTGGCATCCAGCTCAGCACCCACTCGAAAAATACCCACGACATTAAAACGCTTCAGTCTAGGGAAAACTCCAGCAGGGTTAATCGATGCCTCAGGTAAAACCAGCGTGACTTTATCACCGACGTTCACCCCTAATTGACGAGACAATATATCGCCTAAAATAATACCGAACTTGCCTGGTACCAGGTCAGTCAGTTTACCTGCATCCAAGTGCTCATCAATAATTGAGACTTTACTTTCATAGTCAGGGTTAATCCCTTGAATATAGGCACCTTTTACATGACCACTTTGAGTAAGCATGGCTTGAGTGCTGATGAAGGGAGCTGCCCCAATCACTTCTGGTGACTCTTCAACCTGCTTGATCAGCTCAGGCCAGTTCTCAATGGTGCCTTGAGCCGTGGTAATAGTGGCATGGGGAACCATACCTAAAATGCGCTGTTTCAGTTCTCGGTCAAATCCATTCATCACTGACAACACAACAATCAATACCCAAACCCCTAACGCCAAACCAAGAAAGGAGATCAGCGAGGTGAAGGAAATAAAGCGATTACGTCGTTTGGCTGCGGTATAACGCAAGCCAATAAAAAACGGTAATGGTTTGAACATGAAGTTTTTTGCCTTACAGACCAGATGTTTCCCAGTGAATTCTCAAGGATTGAGCATAACCTTATGAAATATTCGGGCTAAAATGTTAATGGAGTTACTAAATAATTAACAGGGCGGTTATTATGCCAGAAGAACTGGCTGATCGGCGCGATTTTTATCGAATCGATGACACTGTAGCAATCAGTTACCAGGTGATGGATGCCTGCCACCAGCCAGACTCCAAGTACTTTCCTTTTAATAATGAAGCTGAAATCTTCCACTTATCCAGCAACCTGCAAACATTAGAAAGTGAAGCTCATCACTTATTGAGAGTTATTAATGATAAGAACCGCGCGATTGCCCAATACTTAAAGAATATTGATCGACGCCTTCAACTGATGGGCAATGCCATAGCATCTTGTAGTAGCGAATTGCTTAACCTTCCTAAACAGAAAGTCAGCCTGAGTGAAGGCGGCTTGAGCCTTAACCAAGCTGATCCGCTTCCCGTCGATCAATACCTAGCCATTAAGCTGGTATTGCAGCCAAGCCATGCCGGCTTGTTGATTACCGGGAAGATAGTAAAATGTGACAAAATTAAAACTGGTTATCACAACCGAATCACGTTTGAACATATACTTGAGCCCGATCGCCAGTTGTTGGCCAAGCACATTATTCAGTATCAGGCCAAGCAAAGGCGACAGCAATTGGAACAGTCGAAGCAGGAGTCGTCATCATGAAAACACTCATTCAGGCTACCCTTACCAGTGGGCTTATCTGCCTAGCGTGTTTAACTAATGCTCAAGAGCTAACCGTTGGCCAACATGCTCAGGCCAGTCAACAATCAGCCCAGCCAGGCCATGGCATGAAACAACAAGCAGTAGTTGCGAAATACGGTCAACCCAGCGAGAAAACCTCCGTCGGTCAACCGGTCATTTCAACCTGGCGCTACGCCGATTTTACCGTCTATTTTGAAAATGATACGGTGCTATACAGTGTCGCGAATCGTTCATCACAAGAGTAGCTAGCATTTATGAAGTTAATTGGCCATCGCGGGGCCCGAGATGAGGCTCCAGAAAACACTATTGCAGGTTTTCGACATGCAATTAGCCTAGGTATATTTGACTTTGAGCTAGACCTTCGGCTAAGCAAAGATGGCCAACTGGTGGTAATCCATGACGCTACGGTTGACCGCACCACCAATGGTAGTGGCAAAGTAGCACGCTTAACAGCCAAAGAATTCAGCCAACTCAATGCTCAGTTTGCCCACCCCCTTTGGGATCAGCCCTGCTCTGTACCACTACTCAGTGATTTATTGGCTGCATGCCCTGAAGTCAACAGTGTTCAGTTGGAAATGAAAGCGGATAACCGCGCCGAAGCTTACGCTGTAGCTGAGGCTACCCATGAGTTCTGCCAGCAGTATAAGGGCAGTGCTACCTTAATCCTGACTTCAATTAATCGCCACTGCCTGACTACATTGGCTCGTCTAAAAAGCCCGCAACCCAGAGGGTTAGTTGCAGAATACCCCTTCCCTTCGCCCGTTCATACAGCGAAAAAGCTCGGCTGCCAATACTTGTGCTTAGATCAGGCTCTTTGCTCCCCTGCTCGGGTCAAAGCGGCCACAGAAGCTGGCTTAACCGTATCCGTCTGGACTGTCAATGATCTGGATGTAGCAAGAAAGCTAGCGGCAATTAGTGGTGTCAGCAGTTTAATTACCGACCGCCCTAGTGAGTTAATGACGCTATTTAAAGATGCAGCTTAAATCACTCCTACTTCCAGGCCAGGTGTCAGACTTAAAACAACCGATTTAATCCATTCAGTGCTGCAACCCGATAGGCTTCCGCCATGGTGGGATAGTTAAAGGTAGTATTGACAAAGTAATTCAGTGTATTGGCCTCACCTTTTTGACTCATGATGGCTTGCCCGATATGGACAATTTCAGATGCTTGATCACCAAAACAGTGAATGCCCAGCACTTCTAACGTTTCCCGGTGAAACAGGATTTTCAACATCCCCACTGGCTCATTACTGATCTGCGCTCTGGCCATAGCTCTGAAATGGGCCTGGCCAACCTCATAAGGAACTTTTTCTGCGGTTAATTCCTGTTCGTTTTTTCCTACTGAGCTGATTTCTGGAATAGTGTAAATACCAGTAGGTACATCATTAACAAAGCGCCAGTCATTATTCGCCGCAATATTACCAGCTGCTGAGCGCCCTTGGTCAAATGCGGCGCTGGCTAGGCTAGGCCAACCAATCACATCACCTGCCGCATAAATATTTTCAACGGAAGTTTGGTAATGCTGGTTAACTTCCAGTTGACCACGGCTGTTTGGCTCAATTCCCACATGTTCTAGCCCCATCCCTTGAGTGTTCCCGGTACGACCATTTGCCCATAACAAAGCATCTGACTTTACTTTTTTACCTGACTTCAGATACAGCACCACGCCATCTTCAGTACCTTCTATTTTGTCATATTCTTCACGATGACGAATTAACACGCCCTGATGGCGCAAGTGGTAACTTAGTGCATCAGAAATTTCATCATCTAAGAAAGACAACAAGTGTTCACGGGTGTTAATTAAATCAACCTTCACCCCTAACCCACTGAAAATAGAAGCATATTCACAGCCAATGACACCAGCGCCATAAATAATAATACGACGCGGGGTATGCTTCAGTTGCAAAATAGTGTCACTATCGTAGATTCGCTCATGACTAAAATCCACATTGGCAGGACGGTAAGGACGAGAGCCAGTAGCAATGACAATATCTTTGGTTACCAGCTGTTCAATCGAGCCATTATGCTGGACTACTTCAACGGTGTTTTGATCAATAAGACGCCCATGTCCAAATAAAATATTTATCCGGTTGCGAGCATAATATTGGGTGCGAGACTTTACTTGCTTACTGATAACGTTTTCAGCTTTTTTCAGCACATTAGGAAAACTAAACCAACGGGGCTCTCCAATAGCCCGAAACATGGGGTCTGTGTTAAATGAAATAATTTCTTTAACCGAGTGTCGCAACGCTTTTGAAGGTATTGTGCCTAAATGGGTGCAGTTACCCCCCACCAATGCAGACTGCTCTACCACCGCCACTCGCTTGCCAAGCTTGACAGCATTCATGGCTGCCCCTTCACCAGCAGGGCCAGAGCCTAGCACTACCACATCATAGTTTGTTACACCCATGATAAAAAATACTCCAACATCAATTAATTATTACTGATTTATATTTACTTATTGGTTGTACCAGCGTCATAGAAAAGCGCATCACCTTGATCTGCTGGGGTGAGCTGTTGTTGTTTTTCTTTATCACACTTAGCCTGATCACCACCGCAAATATCACAGGCGGTATCCATGCCCAGCGCACTGATTCCACCGCATGAGCCTTTGATTGGTTTCTTTGCCAAAATGACCCCGATTGCCATAGCAACCACAATGAGCAACATCAAACAAAACGCCAGGAAAATAGTCATCTTTAATACCTCAATTAATTACTGCACCCTTCTTGAATACGTTTTAAGCTTTGTTATCTTCACGCTTCACCCCAGTCACTGATTATTTACACGCTCCTGGGGCTTCATCACTCGATGGCCTCGTCTAAAAACCATTCACTTTGGCTGTATTAGTGGCAAGATACGTTTTGAACGCTTCACTTGCCACCGATTTAAAGCCTTGTCCTGTTTTGACAATAAAATAGGCTGCAATATTTTCTTGATTAGCAATCGCCAGCCCTTGCTCTGGACCCAGCACCATAAACATAGTGGATAAACCATCCGCTCTTGCAACATTTTCATCAATCACTGTCACTGAAGCCAGCCGGTGAGTAATAGGATAACCAGTGCGTGGATCAATGGTATGAGAGTAACGTTTACCCTCAATTTCAAAATAGTTGCGATAATCTCCTGAAGTAGCCACCCCTTTACCATCGACCTGAACCACTAAATTAGGTTCTTGTTGCACCATGAGTTCTGGCTGTTCAATACCAATTCGCCAATGTTCACCTGTTGGTTTAAGTCCTTTGGCTTTCAGCTCACCACCTACTTCCACCATATAGCTGTTAATTGCCAAGCCTTCCAGCGCTTTAGCTACCTGATCAACCGCATAACCTTTAGCTATTGAAGACAGATCCACAAACACCGGCTTACGCTTAGTCAACTGGTTTTGTTGCTTATTGACCTCAACACTGCCATAGCCCACTTTAGCAAAAGCGGCTTTAATCTGAGCCTCTTCCGGTACCTGGTCTGGCCGGTGATCAGGACCAAACCCCCACAAGTTAACCAATGGCCCCACTGTGACATCATAAGCCCCTGATGATAGTCTGGAGAGTTGCTGGCTCAATGCTACTAGCTCAATAATATCGGCAGACAGAGTATAAGGCTGATTGATGGCTGCTACATTGAACTGCATTAATTCCGAATCATTAATGTAAGTAGACATTCGGGCATTAATATCATCTAACACCTGTTGTACAACTTGTTTAACCTGTTGCTGGGATACTGTGTCAGATTTTACGATATACTTCACATGATACCGGGTCCCCATAGTAGGACCCGTTACCTTTTCTACTTTGGCTGAGTCACAACCGACTAATACAAACAACAAACAACAAACGACTAGTGAAAACTTTCCTGCTATCTTCACTATCCACCTCATAATCAAAGCCTAAAAAACAAAAGGGTTCAGAAGCCTACCCTCTGAACCCTTTTTGAGTGCTTTCAGTGACGGTTAGCCACCAAAATCATCTAGCAGAATATTATCCCGCTCAACACCAAGATCTTCTAGCATCTTGATGACTGCAGCATTCATCATGGGTGGTCCACACATGTAGAACTCACAGTCTTCAGGTGCAGGATGATCCTTCAGGTAGTTCTCATATAACACCTGATGGATAAAGCCTTGATAGCCTTCCCAGTTATCTTCAGGTAATGGGTCAGATAACGCCAAGTGCCATTTGAAATTTTCGTTCTCTTCCTGCAGCTGATCATATTCTTCTGTATAAAAAGCTTCACGAAGCGAACGCGCACCATACCAGAAAGAAATTTTCCGTTTAGAGCTTAGACGCTTCAACTGGTCAAAGATATGTGAGCGCATCGGTGCCATGCCCGCACCACCACCCACAAAGACCATTTCTGCATCAGTCTCTTTGGCAAAGAACTCACCAAATGGGCCATACACAGAAATTTTGTCACCCGGCTTCAGGTTAAATACATAAGAAGACATTTGCCCTGGTGGATGCTTAGTGCCAGGAGGTGGAGAAGCAATCCGAATATTGAATTTCAGGATCCCCTTCTCTTCCGGGTAGTTCGCCATGGAGTAAGCACGAATCACTGTTTCATCAACCTTTGACTCATACTTAAACTGATCAAACCGATCCCAATCACCCCGATACTCATCTGGAATTTCAAAGTCTTTGTAATAAACATGATGGGGTGGCGCTTCTAACTGCACATAACCACCTGCACGGAAATCTACGTTTTCCCCTTCAGGCAGTTTCAGCGTCAGCTCTTTAATGAAAGTGGCTACGTTGTCATTGGAAACAACCTCACACTCCCATTTTTTAACCCCAAAAAACTCTTCCGGCACTTCAATTTTCATATCGTGCTTAACAGCAACCTGACAAGCTAAGCGCCAGCCCTCTTTAGCATCACGGCGAGTAAAATGTGGCTCTTCGGTAGGCAGCATTGAGCCACCACCATCAAGCACTTTACATTTACACTGAGCACAGGTACCACCGCCACCACAGGCAGAAGAAAGGAAGATATTTTGTGCTGACAGGGTTTGCAGCAGTTTACTGCCCGCAGGCACTTTAACGGACTTGTCAGGGTCATCATTAATACTAATAGTGACATCACCTGAGCTAACCAGTTTAGAACGAGCAACCAAAATTACCGCGACCAATAACAATACGATCACAGTGAACATGGTTACTCCGGTAAGAATTACACCCGTTTCACTCATCGTTCAAACCTTC
The DNA here is from genome assembly GCF_026309355.1 of Spartinivicinus marinus. Classification (NCBI taxonomy): domain Bacteria; kingdom Pseudomonadati; phylum Pseudomonadota; class Gammaproteobacteria; order Oceanospirillales; family Zooshikellaceae; genus Spartinivicinus; species Spartinivicinus marinus. Next base: position 5,555,933 of record NZ_JAPJZK010000001.1, on the reverse strand, counting down.
TTGTTGTGTCTTAAAGCTGCACGCCTGAGAAAGACATAAACCCAAGTGACATCAAACCGACAGTTATGAAAGTCACCCCCAGACCACGCAAGCCAGCTGGTACATCGCTATATTTAAGCTTTTCACGAATACCGGCTAATGCCGCAATTGCTAGTGCCCAACCTAAACCAGCACCCACACCATATACAGCACTTTCACCAAAGGTGTAGTCACGCTGTACCATAAACAATGAAGCACCCATGATGGCGCAGTTTACTGTGATCAATGGCAAGAATACGCCTAGCGCGTTATACAACGCAGGCACATAGCGGTCTAAGAACATTTCTAGGATTTGCACGATGGCGGCAATTACGCCAATGTAACTCAGTAAGCCTAAGAAGCTTAAATCCACATCAGGTAGCCCTGCCCAAGCTAGTGCTCCATCTTTCAGCACATGCTGATAAATCAAGTTATTAACTGGGACAGTAATCGCTAGGACCACAATGACGGCAATACCAAGACCAATTGCCGTTTGAATTTTCTTGGAAATCGCCAGGAAGGTACACATCCCCAAGAAAAAGGCCAATGCCATATTTTCAATAAAAACAGCTTTAACAAACAGGCTTAAATAATGCTCTAACATTACATCGCCTCCTTAAACTGACTTTGAGGCGCCATTTTAAAATCAGGTTCTTCCACTTGGTCTTTTTTCCAGGTCCGTAAGGCCCAGATAAATAAGCCGATCAAGAAGAAAGCACTCGGTGGTAATAGCAATAAGCCATTAGGTTGATACCAGCCACCCTCATTCACCACAGGCAGGATTTCAATGCCTAATAGTTTACCGGCACCAAATAACTCACGAATCGTACCCACAATAATCAGGATAACGCTGTAGCCTAAACCATTACCAACCCCATCCAAAAAACTGGGTAATGGCGGGTTTTTCATGGCAAAAGCTTCTGCACGTCCCATTACAATACAGTTGGTAATAATCAAACCAACGAATACGGACAGCTGCTTACTGATACTGTAGGCATAAGCTTTCAGTAACTGATCAACCACTATTACCAGCGAGGCAATAATAGTCATCTGCACAATAATCCGAATATTGTTTGGAATCTGGGTACGAATTAAGGAGATAAACAGATTCGAAAAAGCCGTTACCGAGGTAAGGGCTATACACATTACCAACGTCACTTGCAGACTAGTGGTAACGGCTAACGCCGAACAAATACCCAATATTTGCAGGGCAATTGGGTTATTATTGAAAATCGGCGTTAGCAAAATTTCTTTTGCTTTGACAGTCATTGTTATGCCTCCCCTTTTCTAACATTGGTCAGGAAAGGACCAAAACCATTTTCACCAAGCCAGAAGTGCAATAAGTTTTGCAGGCCCCGGCTTGTCAGTGTTGCACCGGCTAAACCATCCACTTGATGCTTAAAGCTTGGGTTGCCTGGGTTAGCTCCCCCTTTTACCACGGATATATCCACACCAAACTGGTCATTAAAGACTTGCTTACCTGGCCACTGTGCTTTCCACTTAGGGTTATCTACCTCACCACCTAAGCCTGGGGTTTCACCATGATCATAAAACCCTAAGCCCACCACAGTTTTGGTATCACCTTCCAAGGCAAGAAAGCCGTACATAGTTGACCATAGCCCATAACCATGTACTGGCAGAATTAACTTCTCCACTTTTCCTTGATTTTCAACCAAATAAACTGTGGCATAGTGAGCACGACGCTTAATACTGGCTATATCGTCTTCACCACTGAGTACCGCAGATAATTTAGGGTTCTTAGCTGCTGAGCGCTGCTCGTAAGCTTGGGCATCAACCGCATCAGTGAATTTACCTGTACGCAGATCAACAATTTTGGTTTTGATTTGCTTGAACTGTTCTTTAACAGTGGCTCCTTCCTCCATTAGCCCAGCAATCTCAAGAATACTGCGCTGCATTGACAGCTTCTTGTTTTCAGTTTGAGCTGGTTTCAAGAAAACCGCTGCACTGGATACAACAATTGAGCAAACCAAGCAGAGCAATACGGTAACAATGACCGTTCTTTGAATAGTATCGTTATTAGCTGACATTGGCTCTTGCCTCCCGACGCTTGATATTGGCTTGAACCACAAAATGGTCAATCAAGGGTGCAAATAAGTTGGCAAATAAAATGGCTAACATCATACCCTCTGGGAAAGCAGGGTTTATGACACGAATCAGCACTACCATTACGCCAACCAGGCCACCAAAGTACCATTTACCTTTATCAGTCATCGATGCAGAGACTGGGTCAGTCGCCATAAAGAACATACCAAAGGCAAACCCACCTAATACTAAGTGCCAATACCAAGGCATAGAGAACATGGGGTTGGTATCAGAGCCCACCAGGTTAAAGAGTAAGGAGGTGGCAATCATGCCAATCATCACCCCAGCGACGATCCGCCAAGAAGCAATGCCCATTACCAGTAATACAATTCCACCCAGAGCAATGGCAAAGGTTGAAGTCTCACCAATAGAGCCTTGCATAAAGCCAAAGAAAGCATTTGACCAGTTCAACTGTTGTTGTAAAGCGTTTACACCATCAGTAGCTGCCACGCTCAAGGCAGTCGCACCACTAAAACCATCAACCGCTGTCCATACCGTATCACCTGACATTTCAGCAGGATAAGCAAAGAACAAGAAGGCCCGACCGGTCAGCGCTGGGTTTAAGAAGTTTTTCCCAGTACCACCAAATACCTCTTTACCAATGACCACACCAAAGCTAATCCCTAAGGCTGCTTGCCATAAGGGCACATCGGGTGGCACGATCAAGGCAAACAGTACAGAGGTAACAAAGAAGCCTTCATTGACTTCATGACCTCTAACCATTGCAAACAGGACTTCCCAGAAGCCACCTACCACAAATACTACAAAGTAAATGGGAATAAAGTAGGCTGCCCCATGAATGAAACAGTCCCAAATACTATCGGCAGAGTAGCCAGCAAACATTTCAATAAAACCAGCACGCCAGCCTTCAACTGCAGCAATGCCTAAGTCAGCCATGGCTGTGTTGGCTTGTAGCCCCACGTTGTACATACCAAAGAACATGGCTGGGAAAGTACAGAGCCAGACGGTAATCATCATCCGTTTCAGGTCCAGCCCATCCCGCACATGAGAAGTCGTAGCAGTCACTTTACCTGGGGTATAAAAAATGGTGTCAGCAGCCTCATATAAGGCATACCACTTTTCGTACTTACCCCCTTTATGGAAGTTGGGTTCAATTTTGTCTAAAAGCTGTCTTAGTGCCTTCATGATTAGCCCTCCACTTCAATACGCGTCAGGTTATCACGCAGGATGGGACCATATTCGTACTTACCTGCACACACATAACTGCACAGGGCAAGGTCCTCTTCATCCAGCTCTAAACAACCCAGTTGTTGAGCTACCACGGTATCACCCACAATCAGTGCCCGTAACAGTTGGGTAGGCAGAATATCCAGCGGCATAACTTTTTCGTAATTGCCCACAGGTACCATGGCCCGCGCACTACCGTTGGTAGTAGTGGTAAAATTAAACAGCCGACTCGGTGACAACTTCGACAGGTATATGCCTAGTACAGAGTGCTTGTCTTTACCTGGGGAAAGCCAACCTATAAATTCCCGCTCGCTGCCTTCTAACAAAATAGAAACTTGCACATGATAACGGCCTAGATACGCAAACGGCCCTTTACCACTGCGCCCACCAAACACAGAGCCTGAGATCAGCCGGTTTTCTCCCTTTTTCTGCTCACCCGCACAAAGTGCTTCTAAGCTTGCACCCACTTGGGCTCGAACTAAACGCGGTTTTTCTGCTTGAGGGCCACCTAGCGCCACGACCCTATCTGTATACAATTTACCTGTAGTAAACAGCTTGCCAATAGCAATCACATCTTGATAACCAATATGCCAAACCGATTTATGGGCATGTACAGGGTCTAAATGATGAATATGCGTGCCTGGTAAACCAGCAGGATGTGGGCCAGCAAAAGACTCAGTTACCACTTTGGCTTGCCCTGTTGGGATCTGCTTATCAGGTGCCTGACACACAAATACCTTGCCTTCTGTCAGTCGACCAATAACTTCCAGCCCTTGGCCAAAGGCTTCAGCTTGCTCTGTAATAATGACAGCAGGGTCAGCAGCTAATGGATGAGTATCAATAGCAGTAACAAAAATAGAATGGGGTATCGCATCTACTGCCGGTACTTTACTAAAAGGCCGAGAGCGAAAAGCCGTCCACTGTCCTGATTTAATCAGGTTATCAGTGACTTGCTCGCGACTTAGCGTAGCGAGTTGCCCTGCCTCATATTGTGCAAAAGCTTCTTCTTCATCCCCTTCAATGTCGATGACAAGCGACTGAAATACCCGCTTTTCACCACGATTAATCGCAGCAACTACGCCTGCTGCAGGTGCAGTATAAAAAATACCGGGGGATTTTTTATCTTCGAATAGAATTTGGCCTTTTTTGACACGATCTCCCTCCGCCACTTGCATGGTCGGTTTCATGCCAGGATAGTCAAAGCCAACCACCGCCACAGACTTCACTTGGCGGGCATCGTCGGCAATCACCTGTTCTGGTGAACCAGTTATGGGAAGATCCAGGCCCCGTTTGATATTGATCATACGTCGATGCCTAATCACTAGTTAACGATGAAGGTCAGCTCTAAATAGCCCTCCTTCACCAAACTGACGTTTATTTGTTATTAGTTCAGTCTAGTGAAAATAAGGAATGTTGTATTAACTAAATATAAGACCAGTGTTTCCATCCCGTTTCTGGGGATTGGTGTCTTACATCTTATTGACACAACAAGCTAATTTTTTGCCCATCAAGCTATTTTAGAGTGTTAACCCAGGAAAAAAACGGCCATATTATAATGAGCGGCTCTCAAAGATGCCACCTATCATCATGGTTTGGTTGGTTTTTTTTATTTAAGATAGAGCATTCAAGACTATTTTTTATCCAAACATAAAAAAACGCTCCATAAAGGAGCGTTTTTTTAGCCAATCCGTTTAAACATTATTCGCTTTTTGGTAATACGGGTTGGTTAACTCCCGCCAGCATTTGTAAGACACGGTTAACCTGGCAGCTATAACCAAACTCATTGTCATACCACACATACAGTACACAACGATCTTCATCAACAATGGTGGCTTCTGCATCAACAATACCCGCATAACGAGAGCCAACAAAATCAGAAGACACCACTTCAGGCGAGTTTACAAAATCAATTTGGCGTCTTAAGTCAGAGTGAAGCGATATATGTCGCAGATAGTCATTAAGCCCGTCAACAGAGGTATTTTCTGCTAGGTTTAAGTTCAAAATAGCCAACGACACATTGGGTGTAGGCACTCGAATAGCGTTACCTGTCAGCTTGCCTTTCAGTTCTGGTAATGCCTTAGCCACGGCTTTAGCAGCACCTGTTTCAGTGATCACCATATTAAGCGCAGCACTGCGACCACGGCGATCGCCTTTATGGTAATTATCAATCAGGTTCTGGTCGTTAGTATAAGAGTGGACAGTTTCAACATGACCATTTTTGATCCCAAACTTATCATTAATAGCTTTCAGTACCGGCGTAATGGCATTAGTCGTACAAGAAGCGGCTGAAAGGATCTTGTCATCATCATTGACCAAATGATGGTTCACCCCATAAACAATGTTTTTAATTTCACCCTTGCCTGGTGCAGTCAACAGTACGCGACCAACGCCAGGGCACTTCAAGTGCATACCCAAACCAGCTTCATCACGCCACATCCCAGTGTTATCCACTACAATGGCGTTTTGAATGCCATATTCAGAATAATCGATCGCGTCAGGCGAATTAGAGTAAATCACTTGTACATAATTACCATTGATAATTAAAGCCGTGTTTTCCTCATCAATGGTAATGGTTCCTGCAAAAGAGCCATGAATAGAATCACGACGCAACAGACTGGCCCGCTTTAGCAAGTCGTTTTTAGCTCCACCTTTACGCACAACAATAGCGCGTAAGTTTAAGCCTTCACCACCACCAGCACGCTCAATAAGAATTCGCGCCATCAGTCGACCAATCCGACCAAAGCCGTAAAGCACAACATCTTGCCCTTGCTCTTCATCAGAGCCTTTCTTACCCACCACATCCGCCACTTCATTACGGACAAAGGCTTCCAAGTCTTGCCCCTGACCTTGGGTTTTGTATTTGATGGCCAGCTTACCAATATCAATCCGAGCGGGTCCCAAGTCTAATTCTGTTAACAGTTTTAAAATAGGGTAACTGTCTTCTACCGATAATTCTTCTTTCTCTAGCTGGCGGACAAAACGGTGGGCTTTGATGATGTCAATAACAGAGCGGTTAATGACTGGGCGGCTGTAAACGGAAGTAATAACATGGTTTTCCCGATACAGTTTTCCAATCAGTGGAATCATTGACTCCGCAATGGCTTCTCGGTTTTTCCACTGACGAAAGTGATCGTTTTGCTGTTGCTTCACGGGTTAATACCTTTATATACCTAAATTACTTAAGCTCAAACTGACGGACACATCTAAAAATGCGCTTTTTAGAGATTCCGCAATGTTTATTGATCATCAGGAAGCTTTTATTTCCTAGGGCTGATCAGGCCTTAGGGCTTCTTTCGTGCAAGGGCCCCTATTATCCTGTTAGTGACCGGCTTTCGCAACTGATCTAAAAAATGCTCACCCTAGTTATCCTCAACTAAACTCTGATCAAAATCACAATAAATCCTGTTATCGAGTTTATCACCATCATGGGCCTACGAATTATAGAACTCCTCCTACCTGAAGGGTGTGAAGATAAAATAACAAACATTACTGAAACCCTTCCTATTATTGATAACTGGCAAGGCCCTCCCCAAACTAAACGGCAATGCTTTCGCTTTTTAGTCACCACAGAACAAACAGAAGCTATTTGTGATGCCATCCATAAACATTTTGCGGGATTTGAGCGATTTCGCATGATCATTTTACGAGCCGATGCCTCTCTCCCATTAGCAGAAACCCATCAGCCAAAGTCACCAGGCCCCAAAAGTTTTTGGCATTACTTCAAGCCAGAAGGCAAAGAGCGGGTTAGTCGCGAAGAGATTTATCACGATATTGCCAAAGGCTGTCAGCTTAATTGGATGTTTATTGCTAATGTGGTTTTATCTGCATTGGTTGCCGCTATCGGATTAATGCGAAATGACGTAGCGATTATTATTGGCGCAATGGTGATTGCCCCTCTATTAAAGCCCAATGTGGCCATTGCCCTGGGTGTCATTTTACATGAGGGTGGCTTAGCCCTTAGAGCTTTGCTCACTAATTTAACCGGTATGATCATTGGTTTGGCGATGGCTATTTTTATTGGATTGACCATGGAAATTGACCCCGCTATTCCTGAAATCAGCGCCCGCACTCATGTGGCATTAGCCAATGTTTTGCTCGCATTAGCTGCCGGCATGGCAGGCGCGCTTTCTTTTACCAGCGGTGCGGCCAGCACTTTAATCGGAGTAATGGTCGCCGTGGCATTAATGCCACCACTTGTAACCATTGGGTTAATGATAGGCAGTGCCCATTGGCTGGAAGCGATGGGGGCGGCGGTATTATTTTTAGCCAATATTATTGCCGTTAACCTTTCTGCATTATTAGCCTTCAAGTGGCAGGGGCTCCATCCCCGGCACTGGTGGCATCATGAAGCCGCTTGGAAAAATCTGAAGGCCAGTGTTGTCTTTTGGATGATGATGCTATTCACTATTTGTGCACTGATTGGTTTATGGTTTGGGAAGATGAATTAACACATGCCAATGATGCTGCTTTATCAGCCAGTAAACGGGCTTTACGGTTTTGTGAACCATCCCGCTGCGGGGGAATCTTTCCTACCACACAGGCTTGCTTTGCCGAAATTTTACTAACCACTAAATAGGAGGTATTTTTTTCTGGCTGCTCAGGGTTTTCGGCAACATTCAAGCGCACAATCATACTCATCACTTGATCAGGCTTATCGTTCGGAAATCGCCACTCAATTTTTGAGCCCAGCTCACTAAAGTTTGAGCTGACAGTTTCACTGAAATGCAAAGGAAATTCTTGGTTGTTTCTTATCAGGGTAATACTCTGCCGCAAGTCAAAATCAGTCACATTGACCATTATATTGGTGAAGCCAGGACAGGATTGAACACTACTGTGATCATCACTTTCCAAGGTTTTACAATGTTGCTCGTCAATTGAGGTATAACGACTGCTAAACTGGCTCGCTTGAGTTTTCTCTTTAACTATAGCTTTGGTTTGAATCAGGCTATCCAATATTTTTGGGCTTAATCCTGATTTGAGAGCTGCATGCGTACCATTTTGCTTAGCATCGTTAATCGTAGGCGTTTTACAATGATAAGAAATATTGGGTATAGCAACATCCAATGTGCACATAAAATCACCGGGTTTATAAGCAACCCCTTTTGCAGTCAGTACTTTAAACCAGTGATAGCCACCCCCTTCTGCTTGCTGAAATACCCCTGTATCTTGCAACAAATAAACGGGTACTATTTTGTTAAGCGCGAACGGCTGATTATAAGAAGTACCAGGCCCCGCTCGAAACCGCCCACCATAGGAAATCGCTTTAATTGGCCTGCCAGATACAGCAGAATAGGTAATAAAATCCAGGTAATCACAAGGATATTCTTGTTGTGTATTTAAGTAACGCAACAACCCTTTTTGACCTGAGGATTCTATTTCAAGGGAGTTATCCGCAGAAACATAAGTATTATTTTTTTGCCAGCGAGCAAAACCAATGTGCTTTCCATTCGCCGTTAACGAAAATGAACCACCTTCGCCCAAGTAGGCTACTACTGTTGCTTTATCGGTTACACAGCGATAAGCAACATGGTCAAACCCACCCTCTTCTGAGTAAGCGAATGTAGATGAAAGAGCAGTGAGAGCGAAACAAGTAACTACAACCTTTCTCATAAATTATCCAGCTTATTAGGAAATAAGCCATCATTATTACAAATTGCTTATGTCAATTAAACGTCAATTTTCTCTCGTCAGCCGTTTGAAATAGTATAGTTTAATGTATCGCGTCACAAATCCAACGCTGAAAAGTATACATGTTATAGCAAAACCGCTATTGTCTTAGCCAATCATGTCAGCCTTCATTGATGAAGCCGTGATTAATCAGAGGAAGTAGCCCTGTTTTACAGGGCTCATTCTTTACCTTTCTAAATAATTACCCCTCACGATACATTACATCCGTTCGCATCACATATTTAGTCCCAATAATCGTATTCACTGCTCGATGGTTTAGAAAATTTGTACTAATTGGTTTGACTATTTAAGGCAATCAAACCAAACTCGACTTGTTTTATTTGGGGAGATATTAGCTCAATTTTATCTGTCCATATCCCACCAGTATAACCTTCTGGTAATTCTTTTATATATTCAATAGTATTAAACCCGGGAATACCATTAGTTGGCGTATCTGGATTGTATGGTCCAACTAAATAATAATCTGTTCCAACGCTATCCATTCTCTCTTTAAATCTGTTAGGCCACCCCCATAAATAGTTGGCATAATTAATCGGTACAAGTAATGTTGTATTTTTACATTGCTCTGTAATAATGCCAGCCCAACCAACCAATATATATTCTTTCAAACATCGCTTTACACGCTTCTTAGTAAAAGTTTTAAGCCAAGGATAATCACGTGCTAATTTATCAACTGCCTTTTCTCCGCCATAAATACTTAGATTATTCGCTCTTTTCTTATCATCAAGCTTAAGATACTGTGCTAATAACTCTGCTTCTTGAGGGTCATTACTTTTTATATTGATAAGAAATTTTTTATTGGGAAATGCTTCAATTACTTGTTTTAGTGTTGGCATCAACCCTACTCCCACTCCTCTAAAAGGATAGTTTTTTCCACCATCATAGGTATAGTTATAACCAACATCTAATGTTTTTAAGTATTTGAGAGTCTGTTCTCTGGTAACACCACTCCCATTTGTTCGACAGTTAAGCGTCCAGTCGTGAAATACAACAAACTCACCATCTTTTGTAGGATGTATATCTATTTCTACAGTATCCGCTTTATACTCAAATGCTTTCGATATAGCCAATATTGTATTTTCTATATAGTGATGGGTTGGTTTACTGATGCGGTTAACAGTGCACTCATCCTTTGCTAAATTGGTTCTATCATAATTTTGGTATACTCCCCGATGCGCAAGCAGGTAAAAACCGCCATTACCTTTATCAGCTAGCCATGAAGCATTCATAATATACAAAATACTGCCTATCAGTAGTGTTATTATGAAAATTATCTTAGTCATAATAATTCATCAGTCTCTTTTTTATTTATATTGTTTTTATGGCCGCCACTCATTATTTTTTTCACCTACACTTCTTATACTTCATAAGTCATAAGTTTCTGTTGCCTCACCATTATTCGCTCGCTCAAAGCTATGTATGTTAGCCCTAAACCAGCCATCAATACAAAGTGCCCCCCTACGTTTCATCATTGTCAGAGGTTTCATCTCCCCCCCATCCAAGCTAAAATCTGCCCAATTGGATTTTTTGCTAGCAGATGCGTTTCATGAACGATACAAGACAATTATTGGCTATTGACTTACCCCGCAAGGCAGGTGATCGGCGGGTGTGGGGGTCGCTTTCTGGTGCAGGTATGGGGCTGGCATTAAGCCAAGCTTGCTTGCAACATGACTCCCTCAGTTTAATGATTACTCCCAACTCGGCGGCGGCTGATCAATTAGAACAAGAGTTGCGGTTCTTTCTCAAGCACCGGGATGATATCGATATCCTAAACTTCCCCGACTGGGAGACCCTTCCCTACGACAGTTTTTCTCCCCACCAGGATATTATCTCTCAGCGGTTACTGACCCTTTATCGACTACCTACCATCAGTCGTGGGGTGTTAATTGTGCCCATTACCACCCTGATGCATCGCCTCACCCCTCAGCATTATTTACACGGCAATAGTCTGGTCATCAGTAAAGGAGACCGAATGGACTTGGACCAGCAGCGTCAAGTGCTGGAACAGGCAGGCTACCGTTGTGTTGATACCGTCTATGAACATGGTGAATTTGCCATTCGTGGCGCGTTGATTGATATCTTCCCAATGGGGAGTCAAGTGCCTTATCGGATAGACTTATTTGATGACGAGGTAGATACTCTTCGAACTTTCGATCCTGAAACCCAGCGCTCTCACCAGACAGTTGACAAAATACAACTGCTGCCGGCTAAAGAGTTTCCACTCACCAAAGAAGCCATTGCAACATTTATGCAACGGTTTCGGGATACATTTGATGTGGATTTTCGTCAATGCCCTATTTATAAAGATGTGAAACAAGGGCTTAGCCCAGCAGGGATTGAATACTACTTGGCACTGTTTTTTGAACAATGCGCCTTATTATTTGATTACTTACCCAAAGATACCTTGGTCATTACCACTGACCAGATTGAACCCGCTATCCAACGATTTTGGCAAGATGCCAACGAACGATTTGAAAACCGTCGTTATGATCCAGAAAGGCCTATTCTACCTCCCCATCAAGTATTTGTACCTGTTGAAGAATTAAATCATAAATTAAAAAGCTTTCCTCGAGTGGTACTGGCAGATACGACAGCGGCTGATAAAGCGGGTCATCTCAACTTACCTATTAATCCAGTCCCTAGCCTGCCCGTGGATGCCCGTGCTGAACAACCATTAGCCAGCTTGCAAACCTTTATGCTGGAGCAGCAAACCAGCAAAATTTTATTTTGTGCTGAATCAGCCGGACGCCGAGAAACCTTACTAGAGCTGTTAACCAAAATTAACTGTCGCCCTGAACAATACGACAATTTACACCAGTTTATGGTGAGTGAGCAGGCTGTTGGAATTACCATTGCTCCTATTGAAAATAGCCTTTGGCTCAACCAACCCGGTTTAGTGGTGATTGCTGAAACCACCCTGTTTGGCCAACGGGTAATGCAACGGCGACGCCGGAAGAAAACCCAGGATCAGTCTGATCAAATTATTAAAAACCTGACAGAGCTTCGCATTGGTGCACCTGTCGTGCATATTGACCATGGTGTTGGACGCTATCGAGGCCTAGAAAAGCTTAACATTGACAACCAAGACGCTGAGTTTTTAATGCTGGAATATGCCAGTGAAGCAAAATTGTATGTGCCAGTTTCCTCATTACACCTAATCAGTCGTTATACCGGTGCCGATGATGCATTAGCCCCTCTTCATAAACTCGGTACGGATAAGTGGAGCCAAGCCAAACGTAAAGCTGCCGAAAAAGCGCGAGATGTAGCAGCTGAGTTATTGGATATTTACGCCCGCCGTGCGGCACGAAAAGGTTTTACTTTTAGTAACCCCGATGATAACTATGATATGTTCTGTGCTGGCTTCCCATTTGAAGAAACCCCTGACCAACAAGCAGCTATTGAAGCGGTTGTAAAAGATATGACCGCCAAACAGCCTATGGATCGTTTAGTGTGTGGTGATGTGGGATTTGGTAAAACAGAAGTAGCCATGCGCGCGGCTTTTTTAGCCGTACAAAGCCAAAAACAAGTCGCGGTTTTGGTCCCTACTACCCTACTAGCCCAACAGCATTATGAGAGTTTTAAAGACCGCTTTGCTGACTGGCCAGTGAATGTAGAAGTGATTTCTCGCTTTAAAACCAGCAAAGAAACTCAAGTGGTTCAGCAGCATGTAGCAGAAGGTAAAGTAGATATTCTCATCGGCACCCACAA